>JANJWY010000252.1 GCA_024709285.1 Erysipelotrichaceae bacterium | reverse complement strand
CCAAGTGATGACATCATCTTCTTCTAAGCGACGTAAACCTTCTGTGAAGAAGTGAGCAGCGATCCAACCGGTCATAGCATAAGCATTTGCTGCGTAATCCGGAGCTGCGGCTGCGAATTTTTGCAGTTCAGCCATGCGGTCGCCTTCAAATGAAACCCAGCCATTACCATAAACATCGAATTTACCGGCAATTTCATTTTCAAATTGTTGAGCGATTACCGGAGCAACGTTTACATACGTAGTAATAACATCTTTATCAACGCCTTGAGCAGCCAATTCTTTAACGATCGTACCGATCGTTGCTTGAATAGCAGCACCAATAATGAAGTCAACATTGGCTTCTTTGATCGTTGTAACTGCTGCGGAGACATCGGTAGCACCCGCGGTAACTTGAGCTTCAACCAATGTCAAACCTAAAGCGGTTGCTTGTTTTTGTGCGACCCATAATAAGTCTTTACCATCATCATCATTGGTATAGATGACACCAATCTTTTTAGCACCGGACAATGCGACAGCACGAGCGACCATGATTTGGCCTTCTGTTCTGTAAATCGGTTGTACCGGCATGATTCCGCGGTCGCGGCCTTCTGCTTTATCATTATACAACTGACCGATACCGGTAGCAAAATAAACTGCCGGAATACCATAATCTTTTAGGTCTTCCAAGGTAGCACCAACGACCGGTGTACCGAAGTGACCGACGATTGCGAATACTTTTTCATCTTCTACCATCGTCTGTAAGCATGCTTTACCTTTGATCGGATCAAATTCGTCATCTTGGTGCAAGAAACGGACTGTACGGCCATTGATACCGCCGGCATCATTTAAAACCTTCAAGTAAGCTTCAATCCCAGCAATAAACGGAACGCCGACCGGAGCAAATGCACCGGAAGTTGCCGCACAGTTTGCAATTAAGATTTCTGTGTCGGTAACACCTTGAGCTGCTTCTTCTACTACTGCAGGTTGACATGCGGCTAAAGACGCCGTGACTAGTACAACTGCCAGAAGAGCTAATAATTTCTTAAACATCACTTTTCCTCCTTGTATGTTAATGCCTTATGCATTAATACCATGTTAATGTGATCCTAAATAAGCTTCGATCAGCTTGGGATCATTCTTCAAAATCTCTGCAGGTCCATGGGTGCTGATGGTCCCAAGTTCCAATACATAGGCATAATCCGCCACTTTGAGCGTTTGTGCTGCATTCTGCTCGACGATGATGACCGTCGTACCTTCATTTTTGATTTCCCGGACGATATTCATGATATCGCGGATGATCAATGGAGCCAGACCCAAAGACGGTTCATCGAGAAGTAAGATTTTCGGATGGCTCATAAGAGCCCGGGCGATGGCAAGCATTTGTTGCTCACCTCCCGAAAGTGTCGAAGCGATCTGATTTTTGCGTTCTTTCAATACCGGAAAGTATCGATATACCCTCTCAAATGACTCAGCTACTTTCTTTTTATCCTTCACTGTAAATGCTCCGACTTTCAAATTCTCTTCAACGGTCAAATCTCTAAATACCTGTCTTCCTTCCGGAGACTGGGCTATTCCCATCTGAGCAATCTTGTTGGGCTCCAGTTTACCGATTTCTTTGTTGTAGAACAGGATGCTTCCTTCCGCAGGTTCAATCAATCCGGAGATGGTTCGCAGTGTCGTCGTTTTTCCGGCACCATTGGCACCCAGTATGGCTACGACATCTCCTTCTTTGACTTCCATGTCGATACCTTTCAGTGCCTCGATGGCACCATAGCGGACTTTCAATCCCTTAATGTACAGTGCTGTCTTTTTCATGTTGTTCATCCTCACTGTTTCCAAGGTAAGCCTGTTGTACGGCCGGATTGCGTTGAATTTCCTTGGCACTGCCCAAGGCCAAGAACTGCCCGAAGTTTATTGCGCAAATACGATCACAAACATCCATAACCAGACGCATGTCATGCTCTACAAGTAATATTGAACATTGAAACTCATCTCGGATCTGACGGATCATCTGAGCCAATTGCAGCGTCTCAACATCATTTAGGCCGGCCGCCGGCTCATCGAGAATGATCAGTTTCGGATGGCTCATCAATGTTCGGGCGAATTCGACCTTTTTTAAAATTCCATAGGGTTGGCCAAAAGCTATCATATCTTTACGCTCGTATATACCCAGTCTTCTCAGAATATCTTCGGCTTCGATGCGAAGCGCTTTCTCTTCCTTTACTGCCCGGGGCAATTTCAAGGCTTGTTCAAAAACGGTAGATTTAAAGTCGATATGCCCACCAACCAGGACATTGTCAATCAGACTCAATTCACGGATAAGCTCAACATTCTGAAACGTTCTGACCAATCCGAGTTTGATGATATCATGGACTTTGTGCTTGGTTAGTTCTTGTACTTCTCCCTTGCGATCGCGAAACAACAGTGATCCGGCATTGGGTTTATAGAATTGGGTGATGCAATTAAATACGGTGGTTTTCCCGGCTCCATTGGGTCCGATCAATCCGAATATTTCATTTTCTTTGATTGAAAACGATAAGTTATCCACGGCCTTCAATCCTCCGAAAGCGATTGATAAACCATCGATCTTCAGAATTTCATTATCCAGCATCATGATTCACCTTACCCTTTCTGTCGAATATCTTCTTCCACCATTTTTTAATGTCGTAGCGTAAATACACGATTCCGTTAGGGTAGAACATAATGACCAAGATGATTAAGATCCCGTTGAACATGTATGACAACTGATTGAAATATGGGATCTGTTTTAAGAATAAATCCGGAACGGCGAAGATAATGAATGCGCCTAACACGGTTCCGTAGATCGATCGCAAACCGCCGATAACGATCATGGCCAGAAAGTCCAACGATAGTTTTAGCGACCAGATCGAAGGATAACTGTAGCGGACAAAGTGCACATAAAGGACACCCGATAAAGCTGCAAATGCTGTAGCAAAAGCGAAGGCAATCAACCGGTATTTCAACAGATTGACACCCATGGCTTGTGAAGCGGCTTCACTGCCGCGCATGGCATTTAGTGCTCTGCCCAACTGGCCATTGACCATGTTGTACATCAGAATCATAACCAGCACCATGACTATGACAATCAGATAATATGTCGTTGCCCGATCTAAACTGATATTAAAGAATGACGGGAATTTCGCAGCTTTACCGCTAAACCCATTGGTAAAGAAATCAAATTCTTCAAATGTTTTACGTATGACTTCTGAGACTGCCAAGGTAGCAATAGCCAGATACATACCTTCAATTTTCAACGAAACCAAACCGACCAGAATGCCGATGATGGTCGGGATGATGACCGCGACTGCCATGGATGCCAGAAACGGCCAACCCAAATCGACGGTCAGATAAGCGGAGATATAAGCGGCTAAGCCCATAAATCCTGCTGTACCCAAGGAAATCAACCCTGAATATCCAAGCAATAAGTTGAGTCCCAAAGCAGCAATCGCATATATTAGCGTTCCGCCGATAGTAATGATGTATCCGGATTTAATAAACGGAAAGGTTTGAGCCATGATGGGCAATGTCGCCAACACCAGTCCAAACAAGATAAACTGTACGTATGGGTTTTTCAAAATATGGTTCTTTTTCATAAGTGCCTACACTTTCTTGATGATTTTCTTACCAAACAAGCCATGCGGCCTGAAGATCAAGAAAGCCAGGATCACGATATACAAGATTTGTCCACCCCATACGGAAGATACATAATAAGATAATAAGTTGGCACTGATGCCTATCATATAAGCCGCAAAGATCGGTCCATAGAACGTCTGAAATCCACCAAGAACACAAGCAATCAACGCATTGATCTGAACCTGATCCATCAGATTTAAACTGACCGATGTCATCGGTGCAACCATGACGCCAGAGAATACGCCGAGTACCCCGGCAATGCCCCAGGCAAACATCGTAACGGTTTTGGTGGGAACGCCCATCAACCGAGCCGTATACTCGTTGGATGCGGTGGTGCGGACAGCCAGTCCCCATTTCGTATTTTGCAAAACGTAGAACAAGACAAACATCAGCACTAATCCAAAGACAATATTGAATAAGCCGTTGTATGAAATATTTGCGCCTAAAATCTTTAAATCACCGGCATTGATCAGTCGCGGCAATGTCAGAGGGTCAACTCCGAAGAATAGCGGTGTGATCCCAAGAACGACCATGATCAATCCCAACGTGATGATCTGCTTGGCGACAGGTGAAACTTTTTTAGTATGTCGGATAACGATAAAGTCAATAAGCATACCGACGGTGATTGCACTGGCAACCCCACCCAAAATGGCTAGCCACAGGGGCATCCCGGTGTTGATAAATAAAGCTGTCACCACAAATGTGCTGAACATGCTGACCACACCCTGTGAGAAATTGGTAATATTGGATGTTCGATATACGATAATGATCCCTAATGCAGCGAGTGCATAGACACTGCCGGTTTCAAGACTTCTCAATAGTAATTGCAGAAAGATGCTCATACCGCTTCACCCCATCGGATGACATTGGCTGCCCAGACATAACCGATACCGGCCGCAAGCATACAAACCACAGTGCCATCTTTCACTTTTCCTTTTTCCAGAGCCAAAGCTAAGGATAATATTTGATCGACTTGCCCGATATGACCATAATTTTCCAGATAAATCGACTGATCTTCGCTTAATCCGAGATCTTTCAACATACCCATATGTCCGGAACGTTTGATATGCAAGATTGCCAAATAATCCAATTCACTCTTTTTTATTTGAGATTTTTCAAAAGCACGATCAATGCAGGTCAGCCAGTTTTGCTGTGACACTTCATTGAGTCGGTTCTTCATGATTTCCGGTTGCATCAATCGCAACGATTTATATGCTTCATCGATGTTATCTTTGGTGATCGGTCGACAGGTCCCGCCGATTTCAACTCCGGCTGTGCGCGCCAATGAACCATCAGCAATAATATGAGATCCTAGCAATAAATTTTTATTATAATTTTTCTTCAGTAAAATGGCTGCTCCCCCAGCTCCTAAGTTATACATCATAGACATGTTCCTATCCGTATAATCAACAAAGTCACCGTTTCGATAACCGCCACATACCAGGATGGTGTGAATGTCATCATCAGCAATCAACATGTCCTTGGCCATTTTCATGGCTGTAACAGATGTGCAACACCGATTCTGAACATCGATTCCCCAGGCATTGACCGCATGGATACGATCTTGAATATACAATGCCGATGTCGTCAGCGGATATTCCTTCCACTCTTCCCCGAAACAAAGGATAACGTCGATCTCAGCAGCATCAACTCCGGTTTTATACAGACAATCCAAGGCTGCTTTGGCACCCATTTCCTGAGTTCCATCATCATCCCCCGCAACTGTTTTCGAAACGATCCCCAACTTATCAATGATTGCTTGCTCACTCCATACACCCAAAGTGGCATCAGAGATTTGCGCAGCCGTCATGACTTTTTCTGGAATATAGATACCCACACCGACAATTCCGACATTTACTTCTTTACCCATCGGGTATCTCCTCCTTAAACTAATTTTTCTTTAAGTGTAGTTACAAATAAGTTCAAATCATCGGTAATGACGGAGTGTCCGGCGTTTTCAAATAACACCAGTTCTGCTCTGTCACCAAAACGCTTTTTCATATCGTGTGCATACATGACCGGAACGACCAAGTCTTTCTCACCATGAAGGATAACGAGATCTGCGGTAATCAGATCCATGCGTCCGCTTCCGGCAACCACACCGTTATGATCATGAGTCATGTTAAATACGACGAGTCCGTAATCGACATCAATGATGTTGCGTTGTTTCAACATAGCTTCCAAATAATGGTCATAATCCTCTTCACTAGGTTGATTGTTGTTGTATATGACCGCATTCCAGATCATTTTTAACATATTTTTATCGCGATTGGCATATGCTGCGACAATCGGCAGTACTTGTACCGGGTCGATTGCAATATCTTCCTTTTTTGTCAGTAATTCTGTCAGTATCGGTTGATATGCGGCATCTTTTTTAAACATTGGATAACCCGTCAATCCGACCGAATCCAACAAAATCACTTTTTTCACTTTTTCCTTCAGTTCGGCAGCCATTTCCAACACGACACCGCCACCGGTCGACCAACCGACCAGTGAACATGTTTCGACTTTACATGCATTCAGTAAATCAAGCAAATCTGAGCCAAAGTCAAGCAGTGAATTCAGTTCGCTGTGATAACTGCTATCCCCAAAGCCGCGCATATCCGGAACAATGAGTTGATAATCATTTTCAAGCTGTTCCATGGTGGTTTGCCAATGGACGGAGGAGCTCATGTTACCATGAACCAAGACGACGATCGGACCTTTGTCTCCGGCGGTACGATAAGCAATCGTTTCACCATTGGCACAGGTATGATAATGGATGGGATAATGTTTCATAGACGCATACCTCCGTCAACGCTCAATACCTGACCGGTAATGTAAGATGATTCATCACTGGCTAAGAATAAGGTTGCATTTGCGATTTCGTGAGGTTGTCCCAAACGGCCAAGCATGGTTTGCTTTGCGAAACCATCAAGCAGTTCTTGAGGAACGGTTTTAAGAATATCGGTCATCGTGTAGCCCGGAGCAATGGCATTGACGCGGACATTGCCGCCTTTCAGTGCGAATTCTTTTGCCCAGGTTTTTGTCAGGCCGATCAACCCCGATTTGGTTGCGGCATAGTTGGCTTGACCGATGTTTCCAAAGACGCCAACGACAGACGAAATATTAATGATGGATCCACCGCCATTGGCTTGCATATGCGGTCCAATGTGACGGGTCAGATTAAATACGCCTTTGAGATTGACATCAATAACCAAATCCCATTGTTCATCGGTCATTTTACGGGT
>JANJWY010000249.1 GCA_024709285.1 Erysipelotrichaceae bacterium | reverse complement strand
TCTTAACATCGCTCAGGAAATATCCTCATTGCCTCTACAGGCCAACATATACCCTTTTTTTGTCCGACTGTTTGAACAAACCAACGATTTCCGACAAGCGCTTGAATACGCGAAACGGAAGTTTGCCGTGGATGAGGAAATTGAAGAAGATGCGCGAAAGTTGAATCTGCGCGGTCTGAAGATTCAGTTGGAAGCGATGAGTTCTTTCAGGGAAAAAGAAACCTACCGGTTGTTAAACGATCAATTGGAGCGCAAGGCCAATGAACTGACCGCCGCCTATCATTCGTTGGAGTTTATCAGTGAAATCGGCAGACAGCTGACATCATCGACCGACTTAGAATTCATTTTTCAATTAATATATGATAAAATCCGAACACTGATCAACATGAATGTTTTCAATATCGGCATTTATAATCAAGAATCGCAAACCATCGATTACCGGTTTATCATGGAAGACGATCAACGCATCACCAGCCGAAATGTATCTTTAAATTCAACAACAAGCTTTGCGGTATGGAGTTTTAAAAACCGGAAAAGCCTGCTGGTAAACTCCCGTCAGGAAGATACCAGTGATATCGTATCCGAAATTCGCTCCTCCTACGGTCAGCCCATGGAAGCCATCATGTTTGCTCCGCTGTTTTGGGAAGACAAAACACTGGGAGTCATATCTGTTCAAAGCCGTACTCCCAACGTTTTTTCAAATCAATCACTGAAAACGCTGGAAACTCTGGCATCTTATTTATCCATCGCACTGATCAATATCAATCAGGCCATGGAGCTTAAAGAAGAAATCAATAAGCGTATGAAGACCCAAATGAAACTTCATGAACTGAACATCGAACTGACCAACCTCTCCAAACAAGATCCGATGACCGGATTGGCCAACAGAAGGCATTTTGACGAATATCTGACCTTGATTTTTGAGAATGCCCGACGCAGCGGCGTGCCTATTTCGATGCTGATGGTCGATGTCGACCATTTCAAACAAATCAACGACTACTACGGACATTTGACCGGAGATGAAATCGTTCGACACTTCGCCAAAATCATTCAGTCATGTGTCAATCGATCGACCGACTTGGTTGCCCGCTTTGGCGGTGATGAATTTGCGATCATTCTCAATGATACCAATCTCTATGGGGCAAAACTGATTGCACAGAAAATACGTCAGTCGATATCAGATTCGGATGTCGGGTTGATTCCGAAACGTAACCAAAGCAAGGTCACCTTGTCCATCGGAATTGCCTCCGGCTATGCCGGACAGTTTACTTCTTCGCTTGAACTTGTAAAAAAGGCCGATGATGCTTTGTATCGGGCAAAGAACACCGGTCGTGATAAAGTGTGTGTAGACAACGAAACTGAATAAAAAAATACGGAGCGCAAGCTCCGTATTTCATTATGGTAAGTACTGACTGTAATCAGAGGTCAGGATATCAAAGATGATTTTATCATACACTTTGAATCCGCCTTCTTTAAACAGTTCAACAAACATCTTCTCAGCAATACTGCTTAATCCAACCAATTCCTCAATAGCTTCATCTTTATAGCGAGAAGGTTGAGACTCCACGACTTGAACGACATAGAACAGACTGGTCGTCGTATCTTTCAATGGTTCAGCTGTCAATGTCGGCTGTAACGCTGTTTTTAAGAATGTCGTTACGACTGCCGGATATCCGGACTCAGAATGAACGAGTTTCAGTTCACCTTTATACGCAGTAGCTGAAGAGTACTTTGCGGCCACGGTCTCAAAATTGCCGCCCTCTTTAACTTCATTGATCGCTGCTTTGGCATCTGCCTCCGTTTTGGTTTGAATTACTCTAACCTTGCGAGGGAAATAAGTTGTTGCAATCGCATCGAAATTCTCCGTTACATATTCTTTGACCAACGCATCTTGCTGAGCAAAGGGAATGAGTGCTTTTTCCACATATTCCGCTTCATCCTTATACCCGAAACGCTTGATATAATCCGCAAACTCTTCTCCGAAGCTTTCCTTGATCTCTTCAAGACTTTCCGCTGCTTTCGCACGGATTGCATCCGTCACTTCCACTTTTTCATCCATGATGACTTGTTTCGCCATGGTGATGACCGTCGAAGCCGGATCTTGATTCATCATCAAGTCAAACAGCTGGCCGCGAGTTACAGACTTGCTGCCAATGGAAACAATTGGATCTTTGGCATTGGTAATCTTTGCATAAGCATCACCGCAACCGGCCAAAGCCAGCGCCAGAACGCCGATAATCAGAAATTTTTTCATGTTATTCAGCCTCCTCGATGTCCATAAAGCTTAACAGACGGGCTTTGATGTCATCATTACCCTTAAAATCAATTTCCAGTTTCTCGGCATTTTCCCAAATCATCTGAAAGACAGCTTTCGGATAATAACTGCTCAACGCAGCATAGAATCCGTCTTGTTTTTTCAGTTCGGTCAAATCCGTCGAATCAACGCGGATCAAGTGATAACCATAGGTCGTACGAACCCATTCGCTGGTTTCGCCTGAACCTAAAGCTAACGTTGCAGCCAAGAATTCAGGAACAAACTGCGTATCTGAATCAACATAGCCCAACAAACCGCTGTCCGGCTGAGAACCGGTATCATCCGATAAACGTTTAGCCACATCTTCAAAGGATTCACCGCCGGCCAACGCATTTTTTACTTCATCCCAGCGGGCTTGTTCAACTTGCGTCGGTTTGGTCGGATCATCCATCTTAACCAAGATATGACGGGCGATACGCGGCTTTTTCGCCGTTACAAACTCCGGCAGGTATTTATCCATGTTGGTATCGAAATACGCTTTCGTCATCGATTCTACCATGGTTAAATGTAAGAAATATTCATCCAAATCATCGATCGAAGTATAACCTACACCTTTGATCGCCTGAAGCAATACGGCTTCATACGCAGTTTCACCATAGTAACTCTTAAAGTTTTCGATGGTTGATTCCGCTTGGATTTTCGCTTGAGAGATCATATCTTTATCCGCCGTAAACGACTGAGCAACCACAGCTCTTTCGAAAAGGGTGTACAAAGCAGAATTTCCTAAGTCATCAAATAAGCGTTCATATAAATCATCTGCTGTTACATTTTGTCCGTTAATTTCAAAGACCACGTCTTTGCCGCTAACATTTTTACCAGGCAAGAAACCTTTCGTCATATCATAGGCGAAATATACGGTTGCTGCCACAAACAAAACACCGACCAAAACGATGAACCAGTGCTTTTTTATCGTATTGAGCATACGAAACCTCCTTTATTGAAATCTTTACTATTATAGTTTATTTTTATCATCATTGCAATAAACGACGACAGCTTGCAACAAATTTGCGTCAAGCTGCACAAACCTTTGGGAATATATTGCATAAAATCGAATATTTTATCATCCTGGGTGCGTCTGGGTAAGTACTCAAAACGGTTTATGGTATAATAAGACTGCAATTTCTGATAACTATGATTGAAGAAATGTCGCATTTTTTGTATGATGTACAAGGAAGGAATGATAAAAATGTCACAATTAAAAATAGAGAACCTTCATGTCGAAATTGAGGGCAAAGAAATATTAAAAGGGGTATCGTTGGAAATCAATGCCAATGAAATCCATGCGATCATGGGACCCAACGGAAACGGTAAGTCAACCTTGCTTTCCGCCATCATGGGACATCCCAAATATGAAATCACTCAAGGAACCATTACCTTTGACGGCGAAGATTTGCTTTCAATGAGCGTTGACCAACGCGCCAGAGCCGGCTTGTTTTTAGGCATGCAATATCCCCAGGAAGTTTCCGGAGTTACCAATTCCGACTTCTTAAAAGCCGCATTGAACTCGCGCAGGGAAACTCCGATTCCGCTGTTCAGCTTTATCCGACTGATGGAAAAAGCGATCGGTGAACTTCAGATGAAATCCGATATGGCCCACCGTTATGTCAATGACGGATTTTCCGGAGGGGAAAAGAAGCGCAATGAAATATTACAGATGATGCTGTTGAATCCGAAAATCGCGATGCTTGATGAAATCGATTCCGGATTGGATGTCGATGCACTGAAAATCGTGGCCAATGTCATTAATGACATGGCCGCTAAGAGCGATGTAGGTATGATGATCGTCTCTCACTACGAACGATTCTTTCATCTGATCATTCCGACCCATACGCATATATTGATTGACGGACGCATCGTATTAAGTTCGGATGCTTCACTGGTCAATCGCATCGATACCGAAGGATATGACTGGATCGCTAAAGAAACCGGTGTTCAAATCATTAAAGAAGATACGGTTCGTCCGGTAGTCGGTAGCATTGGGGCTTGCGCTGCCAATGAACCGAGAGGACCGAAAAATGCGTGAGGTCACGCTTGATCTTGCATCGCATCAGTCACTGACCTTAGCCAATGATGCGCTGACATCCATTAATTATATGGTCGAAGGCGAAAGCAATCTGACCATCATCGCACCCAAACGCACCAAAGGAAGCGTATTTTTGACGATCAACGGCAACGGAACCTTAAATTTGCGCGTGGCCATTGAAGCCGATGCCAATTGGTCGATGCTGATTATGAATCAGTCCGAGCATCAGCTGCTGATCAATGAGTCATTCATTTTACAACGTTATGCCAGTTTGCAGTTGGCCATCGGCGAACTGTCCGTGGGCTCCCATGTTAAAAACAGTGTTTATCACTTATTGGAAGAAGGTGCCGTGCTCAATGTACGCGGAGCATCTCTGATTCAGTCAAAACTTACGGCCAGTTATTCCGCGTTGCATTATAAGGGAAATACGACAGCTCAAATCGACAATTACAGCATCGTTTTAAAGGGCTGTGAATATACCTTGGATATCATCGGTAATATATATAAGGCTGCGAAGGGAGCGAAAACCCATCAGATCAGCCGCGTCATGAATTTTGATGAAAAGCCGAAAACCTCGGTCAATCCCAAACTGATCATCGATGAAAACGATGTTGAAGCATCGCATGCCGCATCGGTCGGACAGCCGGATTTAAATCAAGTGTACTACCTTCAATCCCGCGGGTTGTCGCGCAGCGAATCACTCAAACTCATCACCTTGGGATATCTCCTTCCAATCATTGAAGTTATTGATGATGAGAATATCAAAGAACGCTTAAGCTTAGAAATCACAAAGAAGGTGAGCGAGTCATGTTTGATGTAAATAAAATCCGTCTGGACTATCCGATGCTCAACGGTCAAACGATGCAAGGCAAGCCCTTGATCTATTTTGACAATGCGGCAACGACATTTAAACCTCAGACGGTGATCGATGCGGTCGTTAAGTACTACACCGAGCAAACCGCCAATGTGCATCGCGGAGATTATGACCTGTCCTATCAAGTGTCGGAAGGCTATGAAAGTGCCCGTGAGACCGTGGCTCGGTTCATCAATGCTCAACCTCGGGAAATCGTGTTTACTTCCGGTGCCAGCGCTGCTTTGAATCTGGTCGCCTACGGCTGGGGACAAAAGTATCTGAAGCCAGGGGATGTCATTTTATCGACAGAAGCCGAGCATGCCAGTAATATTTTGCCATGGTTTAAAGCGGCTGAAGTGACAAATGCTATTTTTGAGTACATTCCCTTAGCCGAAAATGGTGAGCTGACATTAGAAAATTTCAAAGCTGCCATGCACAATAAAGTCAAAGTCGTGACCTTGGCCAATATTACCAATGTATTGGGATATGTCGCCCCCATCAAAGAAATGGCGAAAATTGCTCATGAATATGGTGCGATCATCGTTGTCGATGGGGCACAAGGTGTTCCGCATATAGCAACCGATGTTGAAGATTGGGATGTCGACTTTTTGGCATTCTCCGCGCATAAACTTTGC
>JANJWY010000244.1 GCA_024709285.1 Erysipelotrichaceae bacterium | reverse complement strand
TTGGATAATTTTTCGGATAAAGTGGCCATTCAGCTCAATGATACGCATCCGGTTCTGGCTATTCCTGAGTTGATGCGCATATTGATGGATGAATATGAATACAACTGGGAGTCTGCTTGGAATATCGTTACGAAGACCATGGCCTATACCAATCATACCGTACTGGCGGAAGCGTTGGAAAAGTGGCCGGTCCCATTTGTTCAGTACCTTCTTCCGAGAATTTATATGATCATCGAGGAAATCAACAGCCGCTTTATCAGTCAGTTGCGCCAAGTATATCCCAACGATCCGGGCAAGCAATATCGGATGTCCATAATCAAAGACGGTCAAATCCACATGGCTCATTTGGCAGTCGTTGGTTCGCATAGTGTCAACGGCGTGGCACGTTTGCATACCGAAATCTTGATTTCAGATGTGATGCGTGATTTCCACGAGCTTTTCGATCATAAATTCAATAACAAAACCAATGGCATCACTCATCGCCGCTGGCTTACTTACTCCAATCCTCAACTGCACGAATTTATTACCAAAACCATTGGGGATGAGTATGTTTATGATCCGGCGAAGCTGATCGATTTGTTACCTTATGCAAAAAAGGCACGACAACAAAAGCAGTTTCTGGCTATCAAACGTAAACGCAAAGAAATCTTAGCTGAGAAAATCCTTGAGTGGACGGGTATTGAAGTCGATGTTGATTCGATTTTCGATGTTCAGGCTAAGCGGTTGCATGCGTATAAGCGCCAACTGTTAAATGTCCTTCATATTATATATCTGTATCAGAAAATGAAGGAACAACCGGAATTCACGATGCATCCGACAACCTATATCTTCGCGGCAAAGGCGGCTCCGGCCTATTACTTTGCTAAGAAGGTCATTAAACTGATTCACAGTGTGGCGGAAATAGTGAATAATGACCCATCAGTAAACAAGTTTATGAAAGTCGTATTTATCCCGAATTACAATGTCTCGGTTGCTGAAGTGCTGATGAATGCTGCGGATGTTTCTGAGCAGATCTCAACTGCCGGCAAAGAAGCCAGCGGTACCGGAAATATGAAGTTTATGATGAACGGAGCTCTTACGTTAGGAACTCTGGATGGTGCAAATGTTGAGATCGATGAATTGGTCGGTCGTGATTATGATGTCATTTTTGGAATGACTGTTCAAGAAGTCGAGGCTTTGCGGCATAGCGGTTATGATGTCTGGGAAGCCGTGAAAGACAATCCGCCGCTCAAACGTGTCGTTGAGTCACTGATCGATGCTTCATGGCACCCCAATCGCGATGAATTTAAGGCGATTTATGATGAATTGATGTATCGCAATGATGAATATTTCCTGATTGCGGATTTCGACAGTTATGTCAAGGCACATCAGGAAGTTCAAAAACGATATGCTGATCAAAAGTACTGGGCTGAAATGTGTCTTGTAAATATTGCTAAATCCGGCTTCTTCTCATCCGATCGAACGATACTACAATATGCAAGTGAGATTTGGAATATCAAACCTATCAATTAGCGGAGCAATCTCCGCTTTTTTTATGCAAGAATTCGTGAAAAATCGGGATTTTATGTTATGATATAACCGTTATTGAAGGGGTATTCATATGAGAAAAGTCGAGAGGTTCGAAGCGCACTTAGACGATTACAACAATATCACGGTATATTTGTCCAAACGTTTCTATCAAGGGAAGAGTGAATCTTTCTTTTTGCGTGAGCCTTCCGGAAAACTGACGAAGCTGGTAATCAAGAGTTTTGAGAATACTTCCAATGATTATTCCAAATATATTCTGACCGGATGTGAAAACATCGAGTTTGGAATTGCGTATGAAATTGTGGAGGAACACAGTTTGTCAACACCGCTTCAAATCGGTTTGATTGTAAAGTCGCCCAGGTTTGACCAGGAATTTTATTATCCGGGAAATGATTTAGGCGCTTATGTTCAAGGCGAAGTAACAAAATTTGCGCTCTGGGCACCGACTGCCATAGCGGTCAAAGTTCAATTGGATACCGGCGTACGATGGACTTTGGACTTAAGAAGAGAAGAAAAAGGTGTCTATCGGATTTCAGTTCCCGGCAATCTCCACTTGGCAAAATATGTGTATTTGGTGTTGGTTAATGGTAAGTGGGTCGAGAGCATTGATCCCTATGGACGCTCTTCAACCAGCAACTCAGCTGTAAGTGTCGTCATCGATGATCAACAGTGCACAGTAGAACAATCCAGAGAGAAGTTGCCTTTGTTTATGAATAAAACAGATGCTGTCATTGTAGAGTGCTCGATTCGTGATTTTACGATGGATAAAGAATCTAATAATCCTTATCCGGGTACGTTTAAGGGATTTATAACAAGGGGTACGATGAGTGCCAACAAGACAAAGACAGGGTTTGATTATTTGTGTTCACTGGGTGTATCGCATGTTCAACTGATGCCTGTATTTGATTTTGCGACCGTCGATGAAAAGAATGTGTCCATGTTTTACAATTGGGGATATGACCCCGTGCAATACAATGTACCGGAAGGAAGTTTTTCAAGTGATCCCCACGATCCGTTAGCCAGGGTCATTGAATTTAAAGAATTGGTTTCTCAATGTCATAAAGAGGGAATGCGTGTAATCATGGATGTCGTTTATAATCATGTGTACGATATGGATGCCTCGAGTTTTGAGAAAATCGTACCTTACTACTATTTTAGAAGAAGTGCTTCGGGGGCTGTATCCAATGGATCTTTCTGTGATAATGACTTTGATTCAAACCGCTTGATGGCGCGTAAATATATCGTTGATTCATGTAAGATGTGGATTTCAAGTTATGGGATTGATGGATTCCGTTTTGATTTGATGGGTATCATCGATGTCGATACGATGAATCTTGTCGAAGAAGAATGTCGTAAGATTTTACCGGATGTCATGATCTATGGGGAAGGGTGGAACATGCCGACCATATTGGATGATTCTATGAAGGCTATGATGTTCAATCAGCACCAAATGCCCAACATCGGACATTTCAATGATTTCTTTCGCGATCATGTCAAAGGGAAAACCAGTGAGAATGAGGTTTCTGTGAAAGGATATTGTACGGGGGATGTCAATTATTCTGAAGCCATGAAAATGTCTTTGGTTGGAAATACCTTAAATGATAATTTTGTATATTTGTTTGACACTCCGCAAAAAAGCATCAATTATGTTGAGTGCCATGACAATCGAACGGTTTGGGATAAAATCAAGGAGTGTTGCAAGGAAGATAATCGGGAAGTCCGAATCCGTAAACATAAACTGATGATCGGAGCTCTGATGGTTTCGCAAGGCATCCCATTCTTTCAAATCGGACAGGAGTTCTGTCGTACGAAAAACGGAGTTCACAACAGCTATCGCAGCAGCGACTATATCAATCAGTTGGATTGGCTTAGAAAAGACCGATATCATGAAGTTGTTCAGTATACCAAGGACATGATCAAACTTCGAAAACAAATCGGTGCGTTCAGAATGAAAACGACGGAGGAAATCCGGCGTCATGTGTATTTTGAAAGTTTGAATAATCACGTGCTAGTCTATGGATTAAAAAATGTGAAGGCCTATGGAAGCTATGATCATATCCGGGTGTTCTTCAATCCGACCAATCAAGTCGTTTACCATCGTTTGGAAGACTATTCGGACTTGATT
>JANJWY010000233.1 GCA_024709285.1 Erysipelotrichaceae bacterium | reverse complement strand
CAGTCGTACATCCGACGGTCAGCAAACCAACCAGCAAAATTGATACAGCTATTAAAAATATTTTTTTCATAAATAGATTTCTCCTTTGATATAAAATATCATATACAATTTAATTTTACAAAACTTATACTCTCAATTTTCAAAATTAATGTTTACCGGTTCTCTCATCGCTGTCAATATCGATCGTGACAATACTTCCGGAGGCACATCTTTACCATTTTCAATCCACTTGCCCAACACGGCGATAGCTACCGAACTTTGTATGACCAGCTGATAGGAACTCATATTGTCATCTAGAACACCGGTTTTCTCGGATTTTTTCTTTAATGTTTGAATCATCTGCATAAAAGCCTCTCGGATCATGTCTTGCTTGTTGTATCTGATCAGGATTTCCAGAATCTGTGAATCGTGATACCAGTACAGTAACAGCGGCTTGAGGAAAGGTTCTGAAGGAAACTCTTTATAATAGTGCATAAGATATTGTTTAAGTTGATCAAAGCGATCATCACAATGTCTTCTAAGAACATCATCGACAGAATCAAAGTGCCGATAAAAAGTGACCCGACCGACACCGGCAGACTCACACAAATCTTTGATTGAAATCTTGTGCAATTGTTTATGATTCAATAACTGCAAAAGTGCATTGATGATCATCTGAACCGACTGCACAGACCTTTTATCACTGGATATATGATACATATGATTTACCTCTGTTCCACATTGCGATACTGCCTTGTATATATCTTGGATATACCATACAATACTCTTAATTACAATACATTTGTATCGTATATGGAGGAATGATGAAAACGAAAGACATACATGCTTTCCCATCGCTGATATTGTTGTTGATTGGTATATTTGATTTGATCCGTGGTTTTATGCATACATTCAATATATACTGGGCAGTCGATACCTTTGCTAAGCTGGATTTGACAGTGGCTAAAGATGCTCAGTTATTACTACTTGCGGCCTTTGGCATATCCAATTATCTGACCGGATTTATTTTTATCCTGATTGCCAAAAAAGCCAGACATTTATCTGTTTATATGCTGACGTGCATCCTTGCCGCATATGCTCTGGGAACAATAGCCATACGTCTGGTCGGTCTGACGCGAGGCAGCAATGCGTTTAGCGGAATGTACATCATGATGGCGTATTTGCTGATATGCTTACTTACCGTCATTAAATATTTCTGGGATAATCGCAAGGTAAAAAAATCATGATCATGCAACGCATTTTACCGAAATCCGCGGACAACTCTTACTCAGGTGCAAAAAGTGCCTATGTCTTTTTTGTGTTTATCTCTGTAATCAGTTTCACCCGAAGTCTCATTCATGTTTTTCTTCCGGATGGCGGTGCAAGTGTCATCGCAGGACTAGATCTGTCGCTCGGCAGCGCTAATGTTATCTTTGCATTTGGACTGTGGGGTGTTTCTCAAGTCGTTTATGCGCTTATTCAACTGCTTGTCGCATTTCGGTATAAAAGCCTGATCCCGCTGATGTTTGTCATCTTGATTATTGAGACATTGGGTCGGATGATGGTCGGTGTCATCAAACCACCCATCCTCTTTCATACCCCTCCCGGAGGGTTTGCCAATTGGATCATACTCCCCTTGGCCATCGTGATGTTGCTGCTTTCACTCAAAGAAAAACCGTGATTTCACGGTTTTTTCAGTTCTGCTGCCTTTTATCGATAGATTGCGCAAATCCCTGTCTTGGTGGGCATCATGGCAGCATCGATGATATACACTTGCCCTTTGCTCTTTAGTGCGACTTGAGTTACTTCTTCAAACAGATCAATGCCATGATTCGCATCTTTTCTGGTGATCTTCAGATTCTGCCAATCGATGTCACCCATATATCGTTTATCATAATCGATCAACAAGGTTTCTATCCGACCCGAAATAGCCGCAATTGCGACATCATCGATGTGATCAACAGCTCTTTGATCGGCTAATGCCTTTCTTGCCCGATCAACCAGCACTTCCAGCCGTTTTTGTTTTTCCGGTTGCAAGATTTCTCTGGCATATTCACAAAGCTGTTCTTCAGATAATGCTTCCGGTGAGAATGCGATGCCCTCGGACATCAAATACGGGTTGTTACTGGTTTTACGAAACAATGTCTGATTTTTACTGGTGGCAGTCAGTATGACCGGAATTGCCTTTTTCTTTGATAACTCATCAAAAACGGTTTTATCTGCATATCGGAAAAACTTCTCGGTATCGATATCCACTTCTTCTTTCTTTCCGCCTTGTCCGTAAAACAAACCGGTCGAATTACGGGTGCCGGTAGAACCAAAGCCGACAAAGGCATCCGTTTTCTGATCTCCCAGTACTGCAGTCAGTGTTGTTTCAACGGATTTATCCAGTTCTACCTTCTCAACGGAGTGAAAATCACAGTGATAAACTTTGAAGTTGTCTTTCGACAATGCCAAAACATATGCTTCTATCGGATTCTGAAAAGCTGCGACTGCCGGTCGGATGTGCATTTTTTGTGAAACAAAGACCTGATTCTCTACAGGTTGATTCGTACGAAACACAAGACATTCGTCTTTGTTTAAATAAAGAGCAATTCCCTGTGTGGCATATACCCAAAAATCAAGATCGTTGATTATTTCTTGGAGCGGTTCAACAAATTCTTCCACTTCGCGTCTGCCTAAATGTTTTTCCAACTCAGCAGTCGCTTCTTTGACAAGATTTTTAAAAGTGATGATATTGCCCTTGTTTAGCGGAAAAACCTGTGTGGTCTGATACAGACTCACAAAGGGGCCTTCAGCATTTAACGGCAAATCCTGTGGAAAATTCTTTACGATTTTATATGTCATAAGATATCCTCCTTTATTAAAACGCGAAAATGATTTCGCAATTCGTCCTGATATGATGTTGTTTCGTTCTTATGTCTATATTGTACCATTTTTTAGCCGTCATTGCACTTTATCGCTGTTTATCCATTCATGAAAGTCCACACACCTATCTTTTATTGATGGGTGAAATATGATAAAATCAAGACACAAAGAAAGGCATTTTTTACTTTATGCGCATCAAGAATCATCCGATCCTGACATTTACACAAAATGAAGAAATCACCTTCACATTTGAAGGTCAAAGCGTCAAAGGAATCAAGGGCGATACGATCGCCTCGGCATTGAGTGCTTTAGGCATTATGACGTTGGGTCATAGCATCAAAAAAAATCGCCCGCGCGGTTTTTATTGTGCCATCGGCAACTGTGCTTCGTGCAACATGGTCGTTAACGGTGTGCCGAATGTACGGACATGCATTACGCCCCTGGAAGAAAATATGGTCGTATCAAGACAAATGGATAAAGGAGTTTACAAATGATAAAAAAGGAATGTATCATTGTCGGCGGCGGTCCGGCCGGACTTTGTGCGGCTTCGATGGCCTTGGCTGCGGATTGCGAAGTGCTGCTCATTGAACGCAGCGCTAAGCTGGGTGGCCAGCTCACAAAACAGACGCATAAGTTTTTCGGTTCGAAGAACCAGTATGCCAAGTGGCGCGGATTTGACATCGCAGAAAAACTTATCAGTGAAATCATTGACCATCCGAAACTGACGGTTTTACTTAATACAACGGTGGTTGGAGTTTATAAAGACCAGGTTCTTACTGTTTTGTGCGGACAAGAGTATACGCGTTATCAAGGAGAGGCTTTACTTATTGCCACCGGCGCCAGCGAGAAATTTCTGGCATTTGAAAACAATGATCTTCCCGGAGTCTACGGTGCCGGGGCCATACAAACCTTAATGAACATTTACGGAGTTTTGCCAGGGAAAAATGTAGTCATGGTCGGCAGCGGGAATATCGGACTTATCGTCTCTTATCAACTCATTCAGGCTGGCGCTTTTGTTTCGACCATCGTCGAAGCCGCACCGTTTATCGGCGGCTATAAAGTACATGCTTCAAAACTGGTTCGATTGGGCACCAAAATAATCACTTCGACGACCATCAAACGAGCTATTGGCTCTGATCATGTGGAAGCCGTCGAAATCGTAGCGCTCGATGAGAATTTCAAAGAAATCCCCGGTTCGTCACGGATCATTGCTTGTGATGCCCTGTGCATATCGGTCGGTTTGTCTCCGATGCACCATCTGTTATCAATGCTCGGTGCACAAACCAAATATATTCCGGAATTGGGCGGATTTGTGCCTTTGATCAACAGCCGCTTTCAGACATCCTTGCCGGCCATATTCGCCGTGGGGGATTGTGTCGGAATTGAGGAAGCCAGCGCAGCGATGATGGAAGGATTTTTGGGCGGTCTGTATTTAAGTGAATACCTGAATAAAAAGCATCCCGAGCATCAGCATCTGGTTGATAAATATGAAAAAGAACTGTTTTTATTAAGAGATGGGCCATTTGGCAAGAAAACCAAAGTCGGCTTGAAAAAAATGGAGGACGCTAAACAACATGTTGAATAAAGACGGTGTAGCAGCCCCCGAACAGATCGCTGATCTTTTTCCCGATAAGCAGACTCTGATCAAGCCCAAGGCGATTCTTGAGTGCTTTGAGGAAATACCGTGCAATCCCTGCAGTACCAGCTGTCCGGTGAATGCGATTGAAATCGGCGAGAATATCAACGATAAACCTGAGTTACATGTGGATGTATGTACCGGCTGCGGGATTTGTATTTTCAGCTGTCCCGGATTAGCCATCATGGTCGCACAGTTGCGTGGCGATCAGGCAGTATTCCGAATCCCCTACGAAATGTTACCTATACCAAAAAAAGGCGACATCTGCCATGGAATCGACCGAAACGGGAACATCCTCTGCGATGCACTGATTGAGAATGTTTCCTTCACAAAACGTCAGGACAGAACAGCCATACTGACAGTCGTAGTCGATGCAATATATCTGCATCAGTTTTCGACGATACGGGTGAAAGAACATGAATAAAAAAGATATCATCATTTGCCGTTGCGAAGATGTCACATTGCAACAGATTCATGATTACTTAGATCAGGGACATACGAATTTTGAAGATCTCAAGCGATTGCTTCGGGTGGGGATGGGTCCTTGCCAAGCCAACACTTGCGGTCACTTAATTCAAAGAGAGATTGCCAATTATCTCCATATAAAGGTGGAGGATGTGCCGGTTCATAAGATCCGGCCGATGATTCTGGGCGTACCTTTGAAATCAATTGCGGAGGGCAGCGATGAAGAATGTTAATTGTCTGATCATCGGCGCCGGGATTTCCGGTGTCAGCATTGCCTATAATCTGGCGAAAAAAGGAATGAAAGATATTCATGTCGTCGACAAAAGCTACTTTACCAGTGGTGCGACCGGACGTTGCGGTGCCGGTGTCCGTCAGCAATGGAATACCGAAACCAACTGTCTGTTAGCCAAAAAGAGCATTGATTTTTTTGAACATGCCAAAGAAATCCTGGAATATCCCGGTAATCTGGAATTTAAACAGGAAGGTTATCTGATTTTAGCGACCAGTGAGCAAGAGCATCAGCAATTTATTAAAAATGTCGAACTGCAGAATTCGCTGAATATCCCCTCTTCGCTGCTTTCTAAGGAAGAAGCACTGAAAATCGTACCTCACTTAAATCCCGATGCATTTGTTTCCGCAACTTTCTGTCCGACCGACGGACATCTGAACCCTTTTAAAATGACAGAGGCCTACATGTTAGCCGCAAAGCGCTTGGGTGTCACCTTCTCATTCTTTGAGGAAGTGAAAAAGATCAATCGCAAGGGAAACAGAATCATTTCCGTTGAAACAACAAAAGAAACGTACACGACCGATTTGGTCGTCAATGCGGCC
>JANJWY010000201.1 GCA_024709285.1 Erysipelotrichaceae bacterium | reverse complement strand
TGAAGTTTAATGACCGTTACACGCAATTTGCACGAATTG
The DNA here is from genome assembly GCA_024709285.1 of Erysipelotrichaceae bacterium. Lineage (GTDB taxonomy): Bacteria > Bacillota_I > Bacilli_A > Erysipelotrichales > Erysipelotrichaceae > UBA2227. The sequence goes on along the minus strand of JANJWY010000201.1, from coordinate 14,479 downwards.
CTTCGAAAATAGCCGTTGAACACGCAAACCTGGACATTAGTGTCATAGACAAAAGTCGATTCGGGGTCATCATGTCCACCGGAATCGGGGGTATCGGTTCTTTTGAGAAAGCCATGGAAAGCATGATGACCAAAGGTGTCAGCAAAGTGTCCCCGTTTTTCATTCCGATGACCTTGGTCAACCTGGCTGCCGGGATCGTCGCAATCGATCATCAAGCGCTGGGTGAATGTTCTTGTGTAGTCACCGGATGTGCTGCCGGGACCAGTTCGATTGGTGAAGCATTCCATCGCATTAAATATGGTCAGCAAGATATTATGATTGCCGGTGCCAGTGAAGCATCCATCACACCGCTGGGTGTTGGCGGGTTTATGGCCATGAGAGCACTCAATGAAAGCAGTGATCCTAACCGTGCAAGCATCCCTTTCGATATTGAACGTTCGGGTTTTGTGATGGGTGAAGGTGCCGGCGCAGTAATTGTTGAAGATCTTAATCATGCTCTCAAACGAAATGCAGTGATATATGCTGAAATTGTCGGTTATGGCAGTGCTTGTGATGCTTACCACATGACTGCGCCCAGTGAAGATGGTGCAGGGATTGTCAAAGCAATGCGAATAGCTCTTGAAGAGGCGAATATATCCCCAATTGATATCGGCTACATCAATGCTCACGGTACTTCGACACCGCTCAATGACAAAACTGAAGCCATTGCAATCAACCAGGTATTTCCTTCTGGTAAGATTGCTGTATCATCAACCAAGTCACATATGGGGCATTTGCTCGGTGCTTGCGGTGCTGTGGAGACGATCATTTGCGTAAAATCGCTGTTAACCGGTTGGTTACCGCCGACGATTCATCTTGAACATCTAGATCCACAATGCAATCTTGATATCATTACGGAAAAGCGTCATTCAGATATTAATTATGCCATGTGCAACAATCTGGGATTTGGCGGTCATAATGTTTCACTTATCGTCAAAAAGTGGGAAAAATATTGACTCACACGACAAAACGGCTCAAAGCATTATGCACATCGGCTTTTTTGGCTGATTGATTCTCGAATGGATATCTTTTATAATGATAGAAAGAACGCTGAGGGAAAACATGAACATCGAAGAAATGAAATCATTGTTGAATAAGGATGATATCGTCTGCATTGTCAGTAAAGGTGATCTGGTATTGACATCAAATCTTAAGGGAATTCGTCCATGGGTCAAGTGGCTCAAAGAGTGTCCGGAAGAACTTGAAGGAGCAATCGTAGTTGATAAAGTTGTGGGAAAAGCAGCCGCAATGCTGATGATCGTCTCAAAAATCAAATCCCTCTACACGCCGATGATGAGCGAAAATGCGTTACAGTATTTATCTGATCAGAAGATTGATTTCAACTATGACAAAACCGTTCCGTATATAACAAATAATGAAAAAAACGGCTTGTGTCCGATGGAACAAACCGTAATTGATGTAGACGATGCGCAACAGGGATATCAGTTGCTGCTAAATAAAATTGCTGAACTGATGGCAAAGAAATAAAATGACGGACTCCGTCATTTTTTATATGAGATTGCGTTTTCGAAGCATGATGACGATTGGAGGAATCAGTATCAATTGGATAAAGATCCCCGGTACGCCTGCTGTAATGGCTCCAGTAATGAAAACCCATGGATTCGGCAGTTTTGCTGTTGTATAGTTGACCAAAACCCAGACAGCTGACATAGCAGCTATCCTTCCCAGAACCATGGTTACTAACAGTGAAACATATACGTTCCATTTTAATGTGCGATATAAAAATGATGTGCCAAGAGCATACGTCCCTAACTCCAAAATCATAAACGGTAATACCGGGAATATCAATGGCATACCTGTTAATAATGAACTTAATATCGGTGTCAGAATCCCAACCAAAAGTGCCATGGGTAATCCTAATGAGAAACCGGCCATCAGTACCGGTATGTGCATAGGTAAGAAGGTCGTTCCAGGTCCTAACACGTGGAATGCCATGGGCAAAATCAATCCTATGGCGATGAATAATCCTGCTAAGGTAATTTGTCGTATGGTATTTTTGTGCATAATTGCCCTTTCGTGTTTCTATTACATGTTTGCTAAATGTCCAATTGTGATACTTAAACAATCAATCCGTGATTGTTCCTTCTTTCCTAAACCAAAACCAACATTTTCGATGGTCAATGGAGGCATAGATATGTAGTTTTTGGATAATGTCGTAATGATGGCAGCTCCGGTTGGAGTTACCAGTTCTCCGGTTAATTCATTACTGTAGTAAGGGATGTCCTTAATCAATCGCTTCGTTGCCGGAGCAGGAATCGATAATTTCCCAAACCGATAATTAATCGTACCTGATCCTACGTTCAGAGGTGAAGCTATTACTGAATCAATTTTTAAATAATGTAATCCGGCAACTGAGCAGACAATATCAATGATGGTATCAATAGCACCTCTTTCATGAAAATCGATCATCTCAATCGTGCATCCATGAGCATCGGCTTCAGCTAATCCCAATCGAGTAAAGATTTCAATGCTTCTTAACTTAATAAAATCATCCAAATCACTTTGTCTGATTAATGCAATGATGTCGAATAAGTTTCGTTTCGGTAACTGATCAAACGTCAGTGCAGGATCGTCTTTGGGTAGTATCACATCAAAAAATGTTACCTCTTGCTGATCAAAAACAATCTTATGATAGTCTAAGTCAAATGTTTCTGTTGGTAACAATTGTCGGATTACGGACTGAAATTAATCTAACGGTACATGTGCATCCAACAATGCTCCTACGATGCGATTACCACTGATCCCTCGGCTACAATCAAAATAAGCGACTTTCATGAAAACTAAATCATGGTATAGCCGCCATCGACGGTCAATACTTGTCCTGTCATATAATCACTGCCGGATGAGCACAAGAAAGATACTACACCTTGTAAATCAGCTTCAGTTCCCAAACGGCCCAACGGAACGCTTTTGGTGTATTCTTTCAATGCAAATCCAGGGAAAACATGTTTGGTTGTCTCTGTTTCAATGACACCCGGAGCAATCGCGTTGACCGTGATCCCAAGGGATCCGGCTTCCTTAGCCAAAGCTTTTGTCAACCCGATGACCGCAGCTTTCGATGCTGAATAGTGTGTAAACCCGACACCGCCGACCCTGCCGGAAACCGATGCCATATTGATGATTTTTCCATACTTCTGCTTCACAAGTACCGGATAAACTGCCTTACTGACTAAAAATGTTCCATTGAGATTGATGTCGATGACCTTATTCCATTCTGCATAACTCATATCCGAAAAAAGTTTGACCGGGAAGTATCCGGCATTGTTAATCAGCACATCGATCCGACCGAATTTTTCCATGACCTGACTGATCATATTGACTGTTGATTCTTGCGAAGTAACATCACAAACGACCGCTTGACCCAATTGATTCGGCAAGTTATCGGCTGCCGATTTCGCAGCCTGCTCATTGATATCAGCAATAACTATGATAGCTCCGCGCTCACTAAGATATCTGGCGATGGTCAAACCGATACCTTGAGCAGCACCGGTTATAACGATGACTTGCCCTTCATGGATATGTTCCATGATCATTTATCCTCTAAATCGCCGATAATGGCAATCACCTGATCGATCAAAACCGTATCATCTTCATCAACAAGTTTCTCGATTAAAAAACCGCTTTTCGGTGATTCAATATTAATAGAAATTTTGTCCGTTGTTGCTTCAACCAGATTATCACCCGCTTTGATTTGGTCACCGACTTCAAATAACCATTGGCGAATCTTGATTTTCGTAGCCCCTTCCGCAAATAGCGGTACTTTTACTTCAACTTTCATTTGTCATCTCTCCTTCCTTCCATACCGGTGCAATAATCACCGTATCGAATATTTGATTAAACTCGAGTAAAAACCGATTCTTGATATCCTCAATATTTACGTCTTTGACACCCAGTTTTTCAAAGGATGTCACACCGCCATCACTTATTCCGCAAGGCACAATATAACTGAAATGGGTCAGATCCGGATTGATGTTGATGGCAATGCCATGACGCGTGATGCCATGGGTCACACCGATTCCGGTAGCTGCGATTTTTTCATTTTCCACCCACACTCCGCTTTTGCCTTCCATCCGCTTTCCTTGAATACCATAATGATTTAATGTTCGGATTACGGTTTCCTCTAAATTGCGAAGATATTGATGTACATTCATCGCATAGCTGCGAATGTGAATTAATACGGATATGACAAGCTGTCCCGGACCATGGTAAGAGATATCCCCACCCCGATCCACGTATTCAATCCCGATACCTAAACTGAACAACTGTTCTTCGCTTTTAAGAAGATTTTTTAACTCGCTGCTTCTTCCCAAGGTAATGACCGGATCATTTTGCTGAAATATGATCGTATCCGGATATTTTTTTTCATCACATCCGCGAAATATCATTTCCTGAATTGCAAAAGCTTTGCGGTATTCCATTCGCTTTAGGTCAATTACCTGAATTTCTGATGGCATAACATCTCCTGGCTGAAAACATACAAGGATGAGGATGACTGAAAGCAGTCATCCTCACCGAATGCTTCATTAATTGTGAATTATTCTAAACTATTTTGCGCTTTCTCTGGCTAATTTTTGCAGGTCGCCGTTTAGTTGGGCAAAAATGTAAACCGGAGCACATCCAGGATAATAGGTAACGGATTTGGCAAGTTTGGCAGCTTTGCGTACATTTTCGGCAGATTCAAATTTTTCCCAGCAATCGCCGCAAACGAATACATTTTTGCCAACAGCATCATTGGGATCAAAATCAGGAACGCCACCGGCAATAACAACGACTTCACCAGCTGCTTTTAAGAAATCTTTCATAACGATACCGCTGTTAGCAAAGGAATCCAGTGCACCACGGACATTGACATAGCAACCCGGGCAGGTTTGTTGCATAGCGCAAGTTAATCCATTGTACATACCGATTGGATCACCATTAGGACGTTTAAAGAATTTTTTGACGGATGCGATCGTTTCACCGACAACTTCGATTTTATTCAGATCAAGTTCGCCTAAACCTTCGGTTCCTGCACAACGGACAGCAGGAATTTCCATCGGTTCAAATCCCATGATGGCGGATGCGACCGAGTCACCGGCAACAGTGTCTTGAGCGGCCAAAATCAAATTCATTTCGATTGGCGTACCGGCATGAGGTCCTTGACCTTCCATACCGATGATTGCATCATAAATCGTCAAATCTGCTTTTCTGACTTTATACAGATCTGCCATTTTCTGGCCGAGTTCAATACGGTGAGCTCCTTGTTGCTGAGCATCCGGATGATAGTTCGGGATGATGCCGTTCCAGTTCTTTAAGCCCAAAGTAACGGTTCCAGCCAAGTGGACTTTCATTTTCGGAAGATTGATGACAACATCAGCATCCAAAACCGGTTTGAAAACAGCAGCTTTCTTGAACACTTTCGCACCAGGGATATCCATCAAAACAACATCGGTTTCATCAAAATATATGACCTTGTCAACACCACCGCGTTTTGCGGCTTCTTCCATACCGGAAGCTGCAAATGCCGGTTTTGCACGGCCGACATGTTGACCCAATGATGGGTTATCTCCGACCCACACTTCTTTTGCTTTTGAATTTTCTTTAATATAAGCCACAACAGCTTCAATGACGCGCGGATCAACTACGGCATGACTTTCTGCCGGAGCCTGGAAAGCCAGGTTTGGTTTGATCAATACGGTTTGGCCTTCTTTGATGATGGTGTCCAGTGAACCGATAGCTAATTCTACCGCTTTAGCCACGGTCTTCTTGATTTTTTCTACATCGGCATCATAACGGACGAATTTGCCACCCATAAATGATGCATTTCCTTCAAGATGTTCGCATTTTGCGACTGATACTTTAACTTTACTCATACTACCTCCCTTTTTTTCTTTTTTTAATAAACAAAATTCACTTGCCAAAAAGATTCTGCTTAATTACCGCATTTCCTGGTTCTTCGATCGCATGACCTGCCTTTCCTGTAATGATCAGTGGTAATGATGAATGATGTTTCGCATGATTACAACTGACCGGATGATCCGTAAAATCTGCACAATGATGGTACGATCGACATGTTTTATCGATAGTTGCAGGTAGATCAAAATGTCTATTCCAATCGATTCAAAAAAGCCATGCAGTATTCTTACAAATCCAACGAATCGCTTTATTTTCAGTATTCGATTTTATTGAAGAATAGGCTTCTGCTTGGATATATTTTAACATTTTTCATAATCTCATACAATGACATCCGAAAGAAACATTTGACATTATTCGACTTTTATTATCATTTTTTGCATACATTATTCAAGATGCATTAAAATACGTGAATGCCTTCTCTAAACCGGAATTAACAGATGAAAATACGAACGTCATTTGTTTTCAGCCAACGTATAGACATTTCCCAATTAAACAAAAAAACAGTCGCTTGGACTGTTTCAACTATTTCAATGCTTGCCAGAATTTCGGATTGGTCGGAGTACTATCTGCCCCGGCATCCCTATTCTGTTTTGCCTGATATCTTTTTCCATTATAGACAACAACATCGCCTTTGACATAGACATTGAAATTACGCCATTGATCGGTTACTTCCTGCCATGGAGAGGAGATCACTCCAGGTATCTCGTTGAATGTCGTACCTCGGGCAATAAAGACCTTGCCATCAAAAATGACTTCATCCCCGGTGGCATACAAGTTAAAGTTGCGGTATTCCGAAGTAATTTCCTGCCAGTCACCATTGACGGTTCCTGGCGTAGAAGTTGTGTCTTTTCGTGCTTTGTACAAACTGCCATTATACAAAACTTCATCCCCCTGCTTATATGTTGTTGTGCTTTTCCATGGCTGCGGTCCGGTTACCGGAGGTTCTTCATCCACTGGATCTTCAGGATCAACAATAATCACATCATCGTCATCATCATCCGGATCATCAGAAACAGCATCGCTGTAATCCCACTTGCCCTCATTTCTGAACCAAGCGAATTCTTTTCCGGGTGTTAAAGGTGTAAGCTTGTTAGGCAACAGTTTTTTGTTTACCAATACATCCATCAGCTCATCCGAACTTTTATCGGGATCTTCGAAAGGATCGTTACCTTTCATGGTCGTGCGTAAAAACATCGTGGTTGAATTAAGGACCTGCAGATTCGACTCATCAGCAGAATTATGGCCGATTTGTAAACTTGATGCGATGGATGGCAAAATGATATATGAAAGAATCGAAATGATTGCCATCACTATGATCAGTTCAATTAGTGTAAACCCTTTTTTGTTCATATTTTTCTCCGAATAACAGTGTTTATTATTATATAACAAATGCAATTGATTATCAACAATAATTCTTCGATATTGTGTATTCTCTAACAAAGTCTGGATTAGAAAATCCGGGACTACATTTCGATCTTGAGATGTTTACTCAAAAAAACAAGAAAAAAGAGATGCTTCCATCTCTATCTCTCCCCACACACCGTTGTGCAATCATATAAACCACACACTTATATTATACATAATAAATAATTTATGTAAACATTATATTCCAGTTATGTCGCTTATTGTCGAATTATGACTTTTTTAACATATTTTGCATATTATATGTTTATATTGGATATTTTCCGAATATTCTATTCATTAGAAAACCGCACTTCAAAGGTGCGATTTTATCTTCAGCATCCTCACGATATTATCCATCGTCAATGCCAGATTCTCTTTTGACTTCAACTTAGCAATATCAAAAGGTACAGGTTCAGGATTTATACTGAATATAGCGCTGATGCCCATATCATACACAGCATCAATGTCACTGCCAATCGTACCTACGACCGCAATCACATGTACACCGGCTAGTTTCGCACGTCTTGCCACACCAATCGGAACTTTGCCTTGAAGTGACTGTGAATCGATTTTCCCCTCACCGGTAAAGATGATATCAGCATCTTTAATCAACCGATCAAATTGAACCAAATCCAAAATCGTTTCAATGCCCATTTGCAATTTGCTGTTAAAAAATGCAACCATGCCTGCACCCATTGCTCCGGCCGCCCCGCCACCGGGAATCGTCGATACATCCATGTTCAGCTGATTTTTAATGCAATCAGCCAAATGAATCAATCCTTCATCTAATTTCAACACCATTGTTGGATCTGCTCCTTTTTGAGGAGAGAATATATGAGCTGCCCCTTTTAAACCATACATCGGATTATCAATGTCACACATTGTAATAAACTCAACATCGAAAACGCGTGGATCAACTCCGCTCAAATCAATTCTCGATATGTCGATCAAGGACTTCCCTGTTGGAACAAACGACTTCCCATGGGCATCATAGAATCGCACACCCAGTGCACACGCTGCACCGCAACCACCATCATTGGTACATGAACCTCCCAAACCGACAATGATTTTTTTACAACCCCGATTGATGGCAGCCAATATCAATTCACCGACGCCAAAGGTTGTCGTTTCCATTGGATTCAACCGATCACTGACCAACGGCAAACCGGCGGCAGCCGCCATTTCGATAACAGCAACATTCCCATTTAAAACCCCGAAAAAAGACTCCATCGATTCAAAATATGGATTACTGACCGAGCAATGAACCTTTTCTCCGCCAACAGCGGCCAAAAAAGCGTCGACACTGCCCTCTCCACCATCAGCAACTTCGATTTTCACTACTTCACAGAACTCGAAATGCTGGTGAATCGACTTCTCCATAATTTCACAAATCTGTGCTGAACTTAAGGTGCCTTTAAAAGAATCGGGTATACAGATGATTTTTTTCATAAATCAGTCCTCATTTACTAGAAGTAAGGGCTAATTTGCATTAGCCCTGCCATTTATCTAAAAGAATAGAGATACAGCGAAGATACCGGCCATAGCCGCAATACCCATAATCAAAGTCACTGCCGTCTGAGTCAGATATCCCTCTTCAGCCTTCATCTGTCCGAAATTGGTAACAACCCAGAAATAACTGTCATTGGCATGAGATACGGTCATCGAACCTGCACCGATAGCCATGACAGCCAAGGCTGCCAGTACCGGATTATTCAATCCCAATGCAACCATTAAAGAATCAGCAGCCGCATAACTTCCCAACATACCCGCCGTCGTAACGATAGCAACCGTTGAAGAACCTTGAGCTGTCTTCAATATTGCCGAAATAATGAACGGGAAGAAAATTCCTACGGTAGCGATGGCAGATGCATTTGCTTTAATGTACTCAACAAATCCTGCAGAAGCGATAACACGTCCCAACACACCGCCGGCCGCTGTAACAAACAAGATTGGTCCGACGATTTTCAATGTGTCATTGGTCAAAGCATTGAACTCGCCAATTTTCCCTGAAGCAAACAATAAATAGATACCGAACAATAATCCAACAGTCAAAGCAATGACAGGATTACCTAAAAAGCGCAAAACCGGAACAAAATCACCTGTCATTTTTGCAGCCACAACCACTGAACTCAATGCCATCAATGCGATCGGCATTAAAATCGGAGACAATGCCGCAAAGCCGCTTGGCAATTTACCATATTCAGCAACCAATTGTTCGTATGTTTGAGAAACTAAGCCAGAATCTTCCTGATCTTCCGGAGTTTTGATTTTTTTGCCGATATAAAGAGCATAGAAATAAGCCGCAATCAATGCCGGAATCGAAATCAACGCACCCATGCCCATAACTAAAATGAGGTTATCAGCCAAACCGGCGGAACCGGCTGCAGCAATAGGACCCGGAGTCGGCGGAATCAATACGTGAGATGCGTATAAACCGGCGGATAGCGCAACTGTCATAGCAACACTGGAGGCTTGCGTACGACGACGCAGTGCTTTGCGGATGGGGTCTAGAATTACAAAACCGCTGTCACAGAATACCGGAATCGAAACGATCCAGCCCATAATCATAATAGCAAGTTCCGGACGTTTTTTGCCTACCAAATGGACGACCATATCCGCCAATTTGATGGCTGCTCCCGTTCTTTCGAGCAAAGTGCCTACCAAAGCACCTAATATAATAACGATACCGATACTGCTGAACGTACCGCTAAAACCTGCACCGATAATCGTTGCGATGCCTTGGCGAGCCGGAGTTGTATCTGTAGCCGCAATATCAACCAACGGAATACCGACAACGATGGCCAACAATAAAGCAATACCCATGATTGCCAAAAACGGGTGAACTTTGAATTTTGAAATCGCGACGATCATGATGATGATCGAGACTACAAAGGTGATGATCAATGGAATACCTGTCATGTTTCTTTCCTCCTGTATAACACGTAAAAAGTGTTCTCCTAGGAGTATTATAAGAAAAAAGCATGGTTATTGTAATGGTTGCCATACCAAATGTAAGCGTTATATTTTGTTACTTATAATATCAGCTTCGATTTTTATAGAAAGCCATAGCTAAATAATACAATGGGATGCCCTGACAATGCCGCGGATTATGTCCGGTGAGTTCATACAGTTTGTTTAATTTGTACTGTAAGGTGTTTTTATGAATGAATAAATGTGACGCTGTCTTCTCAATGGATGCATCATGTCCATAAAAAACTTCAAGTATGCGCATGGCTTCCTTGATTTCATCATCAGTCATACCTTTAAAAACTTTATCAATAAATTCTTGTCGGATCATTTGCGGAATTTCATACAAGAACAATTCAATATTCAGATCTTTATAGTTGACCAATGACTGATGTTGAACAGTCAATGCGGAATTCAAGGCTTTTTGTGCTTTTAAAAATGCATAGTGAACTTGCTTATAATGCAAGGCTTGTTCATCTAAACCGATTCTCAAATCCAGCTGATAGTTTTTTTGAATGTTTCGAATGATTTTCAGACATCTATCCTTCAGTTTGTCATCATCTGTTTCTGTTATCAGAAATACCAGTTTGGTCCCAATACGTAAATAGTAACATCCTGAGTGATCACAAAGGGTATTGCGTAAATACCTGGTTGCCTCATCAAGTCGCTTCTGATCTTTTTTTACATCAGTTCCATCATTAAAAATAAAATTGACCAGAATGATTCTTCGCAGGATATTGATATCAACACCTAAAGTCAGTGCGGTCTCATGGAAGTTACCTTCAAAAACATAATTGGGATTGATCAGCCAATTCTCCAAGAAGCGGCTGCGGATTTTTTCTTCCTGTTGTTTTAATTGCTTAACATTTTCATCACGAATATACATCTCCGTAAATTTACGGATGATTTCACCGTACTTCTCAACATCTTTACGATCACCGGTAATGCCTATGACACCAACGATTTGCTCATCCACCAGAATCGGCAGATTCACGCCCTTTTTTGACCCCGTATATTCGGTGTCTGATTCGATGATCAGATATGGCAGTCCATCATCAATCATTCTTTTTGCGCCCATATGACAGCTGCCGATTCTCGACTTATCCGTTGAAGCAATGATCGTTCCGTCATTGTCGATCAGATTTATGTGCTGATTGATGATCGCACTTAACTCTTCTACCATCTGCATTGCGAAGTTCGTTGATAAGTTCATTTTGCCACCTCTTTGTTATCTGTAACAAATTTTAACATAAAAAGATGGCTATTCGCCATCAGTATTTATTTGTATGTTTCATGCTGTAATTACATACTGAAAACAAAGCAATAATCAGAAGTAGGCCGACAAACAGTAATCCCAGGATCAGTCGGAAAATAAATCTGAGCAATTTCATATTTCCCTCCGGAAGTTACCGGGCAAAGAAACTTGCATCTCTTTACCCGATCCCTATCCCCCACAACATCATTATGACATTAATTTTGTACTAAACCAGCATAGAAACACAAAAAAAGAAAGAACGGATTTAAATCATTCTTTCTAGATAATTTATTGTGAATTTTGATTTCAACTGGGTATTTTTTCGGACATCAAACAATCTGACTCTTACATCAGTTTTCAATGATCATTTCTTTTCGAGGTTCTGTCTTTATCCACAAAGTAACAAACGTCGACCCTAAAATAAGTAATCCTCCAACAGCCTGAATCATTGTAAGAGACTCACTCGCCAGAAAGTAACCAAACAAAAGTGCAAAAGCAGGATCCAGATAGGTAAACTGAGCGACCGTTGAAGCTGAACAGGTTTTATAACTTTGAAAGTAACCGATATAAGCGAGGCCTGTATGAAAAACACCTAATGTCAGAAGTAATATCCAAGCGATGGGTGTCATCAGTGAAAATTCCGCAAAAGAATTCGAACCGATGACAAAGGGCAAAAGTACGATCATCGTAAACAATAACTGAATGAATGCGACGGCTTCACCATTAAGATGCGATGCATATTTTCGATTGATGATAACGATCATTGCATATAAGAGCCCGGAAAAAGTTGCGGCCATTATTCCTAAAAAGGCAGCATCCTTAAAGTCGATGGACTGACCGATGATCAATACAAATCCGAGAAAAGCGATAAAGATAGTAAATATCTGAAATCGGCTGATCTTTTCCTTTAACAAGATCGGAGATAGGATCAATACGTAAATCGGGCACATATTATATATAAATGTGACATTGGCAATGCTGGTCAAGCGGAATCCAGCAAAAAACAGCACCCATGCCAGACCAATCAGTACACCACTGATCATCAAGGGTATATTTTCCCTTCGAAGGCAATCGCGTAAACTAAGGCCGCTCATCTTCACCCCGGCCATCAAAATAGGCAAAGCAATTACTGCCCTTGAAAAAGCGAGCAACAGCGAAGATACCGGGATGTTGCGAACAAAAATTCCAAGTGAACCCCATAAAGCCATAACAGAAATCAAAATGATTTTATGTTTGATCATCCTCAATATCCTCATCTGCTCCTGTTTCTATTTCCAATACTGTCGAACTTGGCAACACTTGAACATCGCGCAAGCGACGTTCAATCGCTCTTGAACGTGTAGAGGCTTGATCGATGACATTGGTTGCTTCCTGAAGTTTCTTTTTCGTTCTATCCAACACCGTGCCGAAATTACCAAACTCCGTCTTCACGGCACTCAATAACTCCCACACTTCACTGGATCGTTTCTCAATAGCCAGTGTTCTGAACCCCATTTGCAGACTGCTCAAAAAAGCAACCAGATTGGACGGCCCTACGACCGTGATTTTATGTTCGCGCTGCAAATATTCAAACAATCCCGGGCGTCGCAATACTTCCGCATATAAACCTTCGGTCGGAACGAACATAATACCGAAATCCGTAGTGACAGGCGGATTGAGATACTTAGTTCCTATGTCTTTAGCATTCTTCTTCACACTGTTCTCAAAAGATTTCAGTGCAGCTTCCAAATTGGTATTTGTGTCATATGCTTCGACCAATCGCTGATAATCTTCCATCGGAAATTTTGAATCGATGGGTAGAAGTACCGGTTTATCATCCGAATTTCGACCCGGCATGACGATTGCATACTCGACACGCTCCGTCGTATTGGGATTGCATGCTGCATTTTTCTCATATTGCGTTGGAGACAGTACTTGCTCCAGGATCGTTCCTAACTGGATTTCACCTAGCGTTCCGCGGGTTTTAACATTGGTTAAGACGCGTTTTAAGTCACCGACACCGGTAGCCAGTGTCTGCATCTCACCGAGTCCCTGCTGAACCATGTCTAAGCGCTCACTGATGAGCTTAAACGACTCATTGAACCGCTTCTCAACCGATGCCTGCAACTTCTCATCTACAGTAACGCGCATCTCCTCAAGTTTCTTTTCATTGTTGTTTTGAATGGATTCCAATCTTTTTTCAATGGCTTCCCGGACTTTTTCAAGCAAGTCCTGCTGCCGTGCAGAAAGACTGTCAAACTTCTCCGATTGCATTTTATTGAGTTCGAGCAGACTGCTTTGCAGTATGTCTTGGAAATTCCTTAAAACCATCGAAAGTTCCTGACGGTTATCTTTGAACTGACGGTTAAACTCTTCCCGGTCCTGAATGCTGTCCTCACGATTCAAACGTTCAAGACGCGCAATATCCTCTTGAAGATTCAATAATTTCATGGAAAAAAGATCTGTTTTCTCTTCGATGCGATGTACATCCGCTGATTTCTTTAATAACTGTATTTGAATGATCAATTGCACGATCATAAGTGCAATCACTAGTCCGATAAGTATATCTGTCATAATGTCCCCTGCCTTTCTATCATTATACGGCTTTTTGCGATATTTCGTTGATGAACTTTGTTAAAATGAGTGATTTTTATCAATTTCATAAGGCGATTGCTCTGGGAAGATTGATTAACATCCTTAGCTCTTTTATAATGAAATCATATCAAGCGAGGTTACCTATGGCTATCATGTATCCCAGTGCTCTACCACAAACCTTTGTCCGAAAGGATCGGGGTGAAGGCAAACTTTTTCAATTGCTTAAGGATCAGCTGAATAATGAGTGGATCGTTTATCATAGTGTTTACTGGCACGGCAAACCGTCGGCAAACAGCAGGCGTCGCGATGGCGAAACAGATTTTA
>JANJWY010000163.1 GCA_024709285.1 Erysipelotrichaceae bacterium | reverse complement strand
GTACTGTAAAGCTTCTGATATTTTCGGTATTCGATGATCTCATCAACGATCGGGTGTTTTCCGGCCAAGTCTTCCAGTACATCGACAGCGGTCGATCGTTTCGAGTTGGCAGGCAACTGCAATTGGTCAAACAGGACATCGGCCAGCTGCTTGGGAGAATTGATATTAAACTCGTTGCCCGCATAGAAATAAATGCGTTCGCTTAAGTCATTGATGCGTTGCAGTGTTTTGACGGAGATTTCATCCAGTGTCTGCTGATCGATCAGAATCCCCCATTTTTCCATTTCATATAAATCAAACAGCAATGGCAATTCAATATCAAAATACAGATTCCACATATCTTTTTCTTTTAAACGAGCAATACAGTTGTTTATTTCATTGGCAGCGACACGTGCAAACTGAATGGCTGAAAATTTCGGATCATCTTTTGCCACTGAGATTCCCCATTTGTCCTTAAGTTTGTCCTGTGTGGTCAGCATCGTATCGTCCAAAAAGGTCAGCAGCATGATGTCATCGCTAAAACCCTTTGCCTTCAGTCCCCATGTGTCAAAGATGTGTAAAAGAAGTTTGATGTCATAACCGATTTTCTTATAATCACTATTGAGCCATTTCGAAAATTCAGACAGGTCATCCTCTTTGGTAATAAGAGCAGATTTCTCACCGTCACTGACCACAAATCCGGTACAATCGGCCCGATATCCTCTGCCATGGGGCAAAAATGCGGAAATCACACATCCGTCTTTAATGAATGTCTGATCAAACCCCGAATCGGGTGAATGTTCAGCAGTTTCGGATTCACTGTTTCCCTTTCGGTCATTGATGAATATTTCCTGAATCATGCGATCGAGAGAACGCATTTCGTATTGCCGGAAAAATTTGCCCATTCCTTCCAAGTCCGGACGGTTGGTCAATTGATCGATATGAATATCCAATGGAACTTCTTTGCATATCGTGGCCAGTTCTTTAGATAGTCTGGCCAGTTCGATGTTTTGCTCAACGGTTTCTTTGAGTTTACCTTTGAGCTGATCGACATTTTCAAGAATGTTCTCAAGATTTTGATATTCTTCCAGCAGTTTCATGGCTGTTTTCTCACCGACTTTGGGGATGCCCGGGATATTGTCGGAGGGATCACCCATCAATCCCTTTAAGTCCGGAATCTGATGGGGCATCAGGCCATACTCACTTTTCAGTGACTGCATGTCGAGATGTTCGAGTTCAGTAATTCCTTTTTTCATAAGGATGACGGAGGTCGTATCATCAATGAGTTGCAACAAGTCGCGATCAGATGTCAGAATCGTGGTTTGCCACTGCGGATATCTTACAGCCATCGTTCCGATGATGTCATCAGCTTCATAACCGTCTACTTCGATTCTTGGATACTTACAGGCATCGAGATACTGTCGGATCAGTTGAAACTGGTCGATAAGTTCTTGTGGCAATTCTTTGCGCGTACCTTTGTACTGAGGATATTGATGATGCCGAAAGGTCTTTTTTCCGGAGTCAAATGCAAAAAGAATGGCATCGGGCTGAAGCATCTGTAATGCCTTATTCACCATATTCGCAAAACCGAATACGGCATTGGTCGGCTGTCCGAAAGAAGTGATCATCGGACGAGTATATATCGTCGCATAGAATGCGCGGAAAACCATGGAATTTCCATCAACGAGCAAAAGTTTTTTCATAAAATTTCCTCCGTTTCTATTGTAACATAAACAACCCCTGCGGTTGAAAAAACCTCGCTATGCGAGGTTATTGTCCAATGGATTCCAACAGGGATAAATTTTCAAACATGATGGTCATATAGTCTTTATTTCCGTCAATGTCATTCTGCGTCAGCGTATGCAGATTGTGCAGATTGATCTGTGTCAAATTGAGCTCATCTCTCAGCTGATTATACAATTCCCTCAAATCTTCGCTTAAATTTGGCTCAAATGCAATATATTGAACGCCATCGGCAATGATGCGCTGTTTGATGATCTGCATTTGCTCATCACTGGGAATGACCCCGTATCGGGATAAAATCACCGGATAGACACTCACACCGTAAGCTTTCTGCCAGTTTCCGAAACTTGGTGTAATAGAGACGAACTTCATCGAAAGTTTACGTGTTTTCAATGACTGAAACTCAGCATCCAATCGAGCCAGTTCTGATGTCAAAGTAAGGTAATTGTCCTCAAACAGTTTTTTCTCTTCCGGATAATTCGCAATCAGCCAATCCCGGATGCTTTTGGCCATCGAGGTTGTCGCAATCGGATCTATCCATAAGATCGGATCCTTACCATATACATCCACACGGTCAAATGCCATTCCTTCATAATACTTGGATTCAAGAGTTACTTCACTGCCAGCCACATACGCGGTCGTATAGCGCTTAAACTCATAAATAACGGACGTTGATGCCAAATCGACGATATCTACACGAGATTTACGGATATCGGCCAAATAAATCTGTAAATACGGTTCTAACTGACCCATGGTCATGACGACCGTTGCTTTATCAATCAGATTCTGATAGTCACTTCGGATGGTTGCCCGTTGAATGATCGGACCGCTGCTTAAACTGCAAACATCAACAAAATCACCGCCAATACGCTTCACAAGATATTCAACCGGATATACCGTTGTACATATAATCGGTTTGGACGTGTTGCAACCACTCAAGGCGGAAACAAGCAGGACCAAGATGATTATAAATTTCATTTTTTTCAAGGTCAATCCACCTTTCTGAGGGAAATTATAGCATAAAAAATGTCAAAATGGTTTTAATCACTGCATTTTTTATCGCATATTCACGTCTATTTATATCTATACCAGAAGACGCGTTCTTTGCGCCGTTGCTTACGCTGTTGCTTCGCATCAAAACCATCCTGAAAGTCCAGCCACATAAGAACCATGATTATGACCGGTATGTTGCCCAGAATCGTCAGAAACACGCGCATCGTCAGCCATGTCTGAACATTCATGGTTGTAAATCCTTGAATAAGTGCCAATCCATATAAAGACATTTCACGGACGAAAACCAGCAAGAGTCCTAACATTATTCTTTCAATGATGCTTTCAGATAAATGTTTCGACCAGATTCGCACGACGATGACAACCATGACCATCGAAAACGCATAATCAAACAGAGCATTAAATAATAACAAATCAAAAAGAAATCCTGTGAAAAATGCCCAAAAAACAGCTTTGTTCAACGGTTCTTCCATGGTTTCAAAAGCAATATAAACAAGGGCAGCCCCCGGTATAAAACTCAAAGCAATGGCTGAGTGATCAACTCTGAACAACACCATCAGTACCAGATCCAGAAACAGCATGGCCGCAAAGAACAAAACTGACATCATGGCAAAGGTACTTCCTGTGGGTAGTCAACCACGAAAACATAATCAAAAGACCGGAAATTTGCTGCAGGTGAAACGTAGATTTTCATGCCGATCGCATTTACCAGCTGTTCTACCTCGGTGACTGTGCCCACCAGCAAACCTGCCGGGAATACGCCGCCTAACCCTGAAGAAATCACGGTCATATCTTTTAGGACTGCAGAGTTAGTATCGAGCAGTTGAAGTACGAAAGCATTGCGATTGGGATCATAGCGTTCCAATACCGCTTCCGCACTTGTCGAAGGTGACAATTGAATTTTTACGGATACTTTATTTTGCACATCCTGTGTAGTTAATAAGCGGACGATTGCAGAATGATCAAAAACTTCAATGACTTTGCCAATCAGACCTTTCGTCGTGATGACGGCCTGATTGATTTTGATCCCTTCTGCAGAACCCTGATTAATGACCAGGGCATGATTGAACGTGTCAAAACTGCGATAAATGACCTTTGCACTTGATAATGTATATTCATTGGCAGCAGTTTTGATTCCCGCTACCTCTTTGAGCTGAGCGATTTGCCGATAGGCTTCTTCAAGTTCCGCTTTATACAAGGCAAGCATCTCAAGTTGGGAACGATAATAATCATTCTCCTGTTTCAGTTTGTAAAATGTAGCGATATCATTTGTGACATTTTTTAACGATTCAATCGGATTTTCAATCAGTGCATATCGTAACATGGCAAAGAACCCATACCCTGCGGCTTGTGCTCCGGCTACGGGTTGGGCTACTTTTACCACGTTCAACAAAAAGGTTACGGCCATCACAACGGCTATCAGAATCATCAGTATCCGTTGGAATAAGGTCAATCGCTTCATTTAATCACCACTACCATTATAAAGCCATTGACCCTTGGTTTCAATCAACAATCATTTTTTGTCTCAATGAACAATATCCCTGATTAGTGATAATCAGATGGTCAAGTAACGGAATGCCCATCATAGCCCCGGCTTCCATGAGCATCTGAGTCACCTCTAGGTCTTGATCGCTGGCTTTAAGTGAACCCCCCGGATGATTATGAACGGCAATCAGCCGTGAAGCACTGTTTTCAACAGCTTCTTTGAAGATTTCCCGCGGATGGATGATGCTTCGATCCAATGTTCCGATAAACAGTGTTTTACACGCCAAAATCTGATTCTGCGTGTTGAGGTAAACTACCAGAAAGTGTTCCTGATTTTTATTACCGATTTCACTTTTAAGCCAATCAACCAACACATCCGGACGCTCAACGATGTTAGTGTTGGGCAAATCACTGCGCAATACCCTGCGCGTCAACTCGAAAACCGCCTGCAACTCTGCTGCTTTTGCTTCCTTGATTCCGGGAATCGTCATCAGCTGAAACAGTGAGAGCCTTGGCAGATTGACCAATCCCTTGCTCAAAGTCAACAGTCGCTGTGCTAAAGATAATACCGAATCACTGCGTGTGCCGCTGCGCAAAATCAAAGCCAGCACTTCGACATCACTCAAAGATTCGATTCCTGAAAGCCGGGCTTTTTCCCGCGGCCGGCAATGAGGCGGTATGTCCGCCATTTTCTCATGTCTGGCTAGTTCCCCCATTGAGCCGTAATTCCGGGAATCGAAATCCGTCCATTCGCTGAGAACAGGATTTTGATGATAGCGGCAATGCCTGCCGCAACGGCCACATAACCCAATAAAACGGTTGCAGATACCATATTGTTTCCTCCTTTCCCTACTAGATACCAAAAAATAAAGAGATTTCCTATGACTCGGACATCTCTTTATCTAATTCATTCAGCAATATTCTCATTTCATTAATCAGTGCCTTTGCCACACGGATATCCGCAGGTACATCCCATTGAACCAATTCGAGCAATTCACTGCTCTTAACAGCTATAGAAACAATTTTATCATGCATGTTTTTCATCATATCACCCACAAATATAATAGCAGATATCAATTGTCTTTGACAGTAAGTCAAGCAAGATATAAACTGATATCATAAGGGAAAAGGAGAAAATTTCCATGAATTATGCAGATCAGAAAGTCAGCATCAAGGAGAAAATGTCTTTTGGCTTGGCAGGTCTCGGTCAGAATATGATTTATAATTTTTCTGCGACATACATCATGATTTTTTATACTGACATGATGAGGTTATTACCGGCTGCCGTTGGTACTCTTATGTTGGTTGCCCGGGTATGGGATGCTATCAATGATCCGATTATGGGCACGATTGTCGACAGGACCAGGACTCGTTGGGGAAAACTTCGTCCGTACTTGTTTGCAGTTCCGGTACCGATGGCCGCATTTACGATTTTGACATTCTATGTGCCCGATTTATCCATGGGCATGCGCTTATTGTATGCCTATGTCACCTACATTGCCTGGGGTATGATATTTACTGTTTCCGATGTTCCTTTTTGGGGACTTTCGGCAGCGATGAGCCAAGACCCGAAAGAAAGAATGAGTATCGTGTCATTTGCCCGTATCCTGTGTAATCTGGGCATGGCCATATCGATCATCGTTCCGCCATTGATCATATCTGCCTATGGCGGTGAGAAGATGGGTTACCTTGTTTCAGCAGCTCTGATGGCTATCTTCGGCGGTGGATTATTCTTCTTAGCTTTCTTTAACACCAAAGAGCGTGTCAGCAATTATGGTGAGAAGACGACTCTACTCGGCAATTTTGATTTGGTTAAGAAAAACAAACCGTTGGTTTTGCTTCAGTCATCCCGTATGCTCGGTGCCTTCCGAATGGGACTGGGCGCCGCAGGTATCTACTTCGCTAAATATAATCTGGGCGATGAAGCTTTCTTTACCCTCTTAGGCGCAATCCTTATTTTCTCGATGATTGCGGCCATATTCTTTACGCCCTTTCTTTATAAGTTCTTCACGAAGAAACAGCTTTATATGGGTTCACTAGTATTTGGAGCAGTAGCTCACTTGCTGATGTTTGTCTTAGGCTATGGCAATATGCCGCTGGTCTTTGGACTGTTGTTTTTAGCCGGTATGGGCTTAGGTATGAATGATGTTGTCATGTATGCCATGGTCGGTGACAGTGTTGATTATCTTGAACATAAAACACAAAAAAGAGCCGAGGGTATCTGCTTCTCCGTCCATACATTTACGACCAAGCTGCAGACAGCATTTGCAACCTTTGCGATTGGTTGGATACTGACGCTTACCGGATTTGTTGAAAATGTTGCACAAAGCGCAACATCACTGAACGGTATTTTCTGGCTGATCAGTCTGCTTCCTGCCATTGCCAGTGTACTGAGTCTTATTCCGATGTTCTTCTACGATTTTACCGAAAAGCAGCACAAAGCCATGCTTGAAGAAATGCACGGCGTCCAATAAAACGAAAACCGCTCACGCGGTTTTTTCTTTGGCAAATACCCGGGCAAGGGCTGCTTCAGCATCGATTTTCAGTGGGATGGCATAAACATCAAATGCTTTTAAGTCAAGCAGTGATTCACAGTTACACAGATTTTCGGCTATCAGTATTCCGGCTTTCATCAGTATCCTGTGAACTGGATAAGGTTCATGATCACAGGATGGCATATCCAACCCAATCATTTTTATTTTTTTCAACACCAGATATTCTGCAAGTGCTTCACTAAGTACCGGATGATCATCATATTGGGAGGTGGAATAATGCTTCGCCCATCCTGTCAAAAATATGACGATGTCCCCTGCCTTTATATCCTTATTTTGAACACATTCAACATCGATGATGTTTTTGTTTCGAGCATCAACAAGAACCCCAGTACCGATACATCGGCATAAATCAACATCCTTCATCATCACGTTATTATCACTGATGTGCGATGGTGCATCGATATGCGTGCCGGCATGCATTGTGCTGTGCAAAGATGACAGTCGAAACCCATCCGCTTCCCATGTTCTTTCATTATGTATATTTACTTCTGTGTCCCCTGGATAAACCGGCATGCCAGTTTCAATCGGATAACTAAGATCAATGATTTTCATAAGTAAGTCCTCACCTCATTTTACCATAAAAAAAATACCGCCGAAGCGGTATTTGACTATTCAGGTAAAATCAGATTTAGCAATACACCGGCTATTGCGGCCAAGGCTGTTCCCGACAGGGTTGCCAAACCGACCAGTTTAAATGCCGCTCCACCTAAGCCTAAGACCAGCATCGTTGCGGCGATGATGATATTACGGGTTTTTGAGAAATCCACCTTTTCATCGATCAGTACGCGTAAACCGTTAGATGCGATGAATCCGTACAACAGGATGGACATACCGCCCAAAACTGCCCAAGGAATCGTTGCTATAGCAGCCGAGATTTTTCCGATAAAACTCAGGATGACTGCGATTACGGCAGCACCGCCGACCACCCAAATCGAAGCTACTTTTGTCAATCCGACAACACCGGTGTTTTCACCATAGGTCGTGTTTGCAGGACCACCTAAGAATGCTGATACGGCTGTGGCAACACCGTCACCGATCAAAGTATTATCCAATCCCGGATCCTTTAAGAAATTTCTTCCGCAGATTTTTCCTAAGACGGTGTGATCTCCGATGTGTTCAGAAATCGTAACCAATGCGATTGGAACGATTACCCAAGTTTCTGATCCGAAGTAGAACTGATACTGACCAAAGAGACCATTGGTACCGAAAGGCAACAGAAATTGCGGCAAACTCAACCATGCAGCTTCGCTGATAGGTGTAAAGTCCACGATACCCAAGGCCAAGGCCACAAGATAACCGCCGAAGATACCGACGATAAACGGAACGATTTTCAAGAAACCTTTTGCTGTGGACATGATGGTTGCCGTAATGACGAATGTGGCAAATGCCGTCAACATCACACGCCAGTCTCCACCGGTCGTAAAGCCGGCCGAACCGACAGCAACACTGGCCAATCCCAAACCGATGATCATGATCATCGGACCGATGACGATGGGCGGAAGCAGTTTGTCTATCCAGCCTTTTCCGATAAATTTAATAATCACAGCAACGACAACATACACCAGACCCACCAGGATCAAGCCGGTTTGTGCGGCACTGAAGTCTCCGCCCATGGCATCTCTGGCAATCTGAACAGCGGCAATATAAGCAAATGAGGATCCTAAGTACACCGGAACTTTTGCTTTGGTCGCGACGATGTAAATCAGCGTCCCGATACCTGAAGCAAACAATGCGACTGAAATTGGTAATCCGGTCAGAATGGGCACCAATACGGTGGCTCCAAACATGGCGAATACGTGTTGGAAACTCAATACGAACCAAGTACCTACCGGAGGCTTTTCGTTGACATCATACAACAAACCCTGTTGAATCTCTAAATCTGTTTTTTCCATAACTATTTCCCTTTCTCTGCATAGGCCGTAAAAAAAGGACCTCATATAAAAGTCCTTTTGTGCATGCTCTAAGGGGTTACTTGAAATTCGCTCCTTGATGACCTCACGGGATCAATTTAAAGGACCTATGCTGTGGTTATTATATCACACAAGAAGCGATGTGCAAGAACAAATTCGGATTTATTCTAAAACCGAGATGACCGTCGGATAGAAGGTTTCTTCGATAAACTTCTTAATGGAAGCAGAGGAAAGAGCTTGTATCAGAATCTTGGTTTTCTCAGCATTTTCCTTGCCCGTTTGAACAACGATGATATTAGCAAAGGTCTGTGCCGCAATCGAGTCCGCATCTTCTGTCAACAATACCTTATCCGCAATGTTTGCGCCAAGTGCATAATTTCCATTTATTACGGCATAGTCGACATCGATCAGTGTTTGTGCCAGCAAGGCTGCTTCGATTTCCACAAACTCGATGCTGTAAGGGTTCTGATCGATATCCAACGGCGTTACATTGGCATCCGCCGCACCCTTCAGGGTGATGTAGCCATTATCTGCCAGTAATCGTAAAGCACGGGCTTCATTGGTCGGATCATTGGGAATGGCGATCGTGATTCCGCCAGCTTTTAATCCATTCAAATCAGCAGACTTGCCCGGATATAATCCCAACGGTTCAAAGTGAACGGCCAGAACAGAACTCAGTTTCGTACCGTTTTCACTGTTAAACTTCGTCAGATAAGGTACGTGCTGGAAGTAATTGGCATCCAGATCTCCGGCATCGAGTGCCGTATTCGGTAAAATGTAATCGGTAAATTCAACGATTTCCAAGGTATAACCCAGCTTGGCTACTTCTTCTTTGGCTGCTTCCAAAATCAAGGCATGGGGGGTTGGGGATGCTCCGACACGAATGACCTTATCCTCTTTTTCTTGGGAAATGGTGCATCCGCTCAGTGCAAGCAGTGCAAATAAAGCTAAAATAATTGTCTTTTTCATGTTTTTCCTCTTTCCTTCTACGCCCGGCGTCGATCCAGCCGGTTGGCAATGAAATGAAAACTGCTTTGAATCAGCTGCACCATGATGACCATAATGACGATGGTAATCAACATGATATCGGTCTGATAGCGGTGCAAACCGTAGCGAATCGCGATATCGCCCAGTCCGCCGCCACCGACGACACCAGCCATCGCCGCATAACCCACCAACGTGATCATCGTCAGTGAAACTAAGCGGATCAGTGCAGGAACCGATTCTACTACATAGACTTTGCTGACGATTTGCCACGGGGTTGCTCCCATGGTTATCGCCGCCTTTATCAAACCCTCATCCACTTCGGCTAATGCGGATTCTACCAGCCTTGCCACAAAGGGAATCGCTCCTACCACCAGTGCAACGATAGAAGCCTGAATGCCGTAGGAACGCCCGACGATCAGCCGGGTAAAGGGAAATAAAGCAATGATCAAGATAATAAACGGAATGGAGCGTACCGTATTCACAATACCGCTCAGAAACTTTTCACCGTATACAAAAGGTGCAATCCCGTCTTTCTTCCACACCGTCAACAGCACTCCGATCGGCAAACCGCCCAAAAGCGCAAACAGCGTGGACATCGATACGATATACAACGTATCGAAAGTGCCTTTTATCAGAAGTTCTGTCATAACAAACCCTCCTGATAGCTCAGCAGCAACTTTGTCATCTCGTGATGCGGAGCAGAAAAAATCTGTTTCACTGATCCATCCTCAACAAAAGACCCTTCATTCATGACGATCACCCGCTGACACACCGCCTTTACCACGGAGATTTCATGCGTGATGATGACGATGGTCACATTGGTTTTTCTGTGAATTTCGACCAGTAAATCTAAAATCGATTTTGTTGTCACTACGTCCAAGGCACTGGTCGGTTCATCACACAACAATAGAGAAGGTGATGAGGCCAATGCCCGGGCAATCGCTACCCGCTGCTTCTGACCGCCGGATAACTGCGCCGGAAAAGCATGTGCTTTCCCACTCAGACCGACAAGGGAAATCAGCTCTTCAACCCGCTCTTTCATTTTTGCCTTATCTGTATGCACCAACTGCAACGGAAATGCAATATTATCAAAGACATTTTTCTGTTCAAGCAGATGGTATCCCTGAAACACGATGCCCAACTGACGTCGCATTCGCAACAGATCCCTTCCTTTCAGTTGAAACAGATCGACATCATCCAGCCAAATCGTACCGTCATCAGGTGCTTCGATCAGGCTCAAATGACGGATCAGCGTGGACTTCCCTGCGCCACTCGAACCGATGATGCCCAAAAACTCGCCCTGATCGATCGATGCGCTGACATTGTTCAATGCAACCAGACGATCTTGGTCATTTTTGTATGTTTTCGTTAAGTTTTCTATTCTGATCA
>JANJWY010000153.1 GCA_024709285.1 Erysipelotrichaceae bacterium | reverse complement strand
GGGGATGTCGGCAGCGGGAAAACAATCGTTGGCGCAATTGCTATGTTTGCTGCTGTCAATGCCGGATATCAGGCAGCCATGATGGCACCGACGGAGATCTTGGTCAATCAGCACGTACTTTCGCTTAGAAAATTTTTCAATACCACAAGTCTGCATATTGAAGGTCTGACTGCTTCGATGAGCACTTCAGAAAAGATCCGGATCATTGCCGGATTAAGTGACGGATCAATCGACATCATCATAGGTACGCATGCGCTGTTTCAATCCGGAATCTCATTCAAAAAATTAGGATTCGTTATCACCGATGAACAACACCGTTTTGGCGTAAATCAGCGAAGGGCATTAATTGAAAAGGGCAGTGATGTCGATGTTTTAACAATGAGTGCGACACCGATACCCCGGACGCTTGCTTCCGCATTGTTTGCGGATATGGATGTTTCGACGATTGCCACTATGCCTGCCGGACGTATAAAAATACGCACAGTGCTTATTGAAGAAAACAGCATCCGCACTATTCTTGATGATCTGCTTTTTGAAATTGAATCCGGCAATCAAGTGTATGTCGTTTGTCCGGCGATCGAGGAAAGTGATGCAACCCAAATGCGCAATGTTACTGACATATATCGCTCATTGAACAAAGCGATAGGTAAAAAGGTGCGCATGGCTATGTTGCACGGTCAGATGCGAAGTGAGCAAAAAGATCAGATCATGGCGGATTTCCATCAAGGGAAGATCGATTTGATCGTAACGACGACAGTCATTGAAGTTGGCGTTCATGTCGAGAATGCCAATATCATGATCATTTATGATGCTCATCGTTTCGGATTATCTCAATTGCATCAATTGCGCGGAAGGATCGGACGCGGAAACAAACAAGCAACATGCTATTTGCTCAGCGGACAGAATGATGAGGAAAGCAAACAGCGCTTAATGACATTGGTGTTGAGCAATGACGGTTTTGACATCGCTATGAAGGACTTATCACTGCGCGGACCAGGCGATTTACTGGGAAACCGGCAAAGCGGTTTACCACACTTTATTCTAGGTGATATCGTAGCGGATCAGAACATATTACTTACTGCTAAAGAAGATGCGAAATTTATTTATGATAATCAGAAATATCAGGAATATCAGGATTTTGTGAAAAAAATAATGTATATCAACAACGATTTTAATCAAGGGGTTGATTAGTGTATAATATGTTAAGTCAGGAGGTAAATTTATGAAAATCGGAGTGGATGTCATGGGTTCTGACTTAGGCCCAAGAGAGTTGTTAAAGTCATGCTTACGCTTTGTCAGCGAAAATGATGCGGAGCTGGTAGTTTATGGTAATCAGGAAGATTTGAATACCATCGATCATCCACGCATTTTTAAAATACCTACGACGTATGTACTGACGATGGATGATGGACCTCTGGCTGTTAAGCGTCATCCGGATGCCAGTATGGTCAAAGCCATCAGTGACTGTGCTGCAGGCAAAAACGAGGCAGTTGTAAGTGCCGGATCATCGGCTGCACTGCTTTCTTGCGGGGTGATGATTTCCAAAATGATTCCGGGTATCGAACGACCGGCATTTTTAGCCGCGATTCCAAATACACTCAATACGTCAACTGTTTTACTCGATATGGGAGCGAACTCCGAAAACTCAAGTGATCATTTGTGTCAGTTTGCGATTTTGGGAAGTGCTTTCGCTCAAACGACACTCAACATAGACCGACCGACAATCGGCCTTTTAAACATCGGTTCCGAAGATAAAAAAGGCGATTTGGTCCACAAAGATGCGGTCGTTAAACTGCGAGCCATGGATAAAATCAATTTCGTCGGAAATGTCGAAGGACGGGATGTTTTAAATGGTGTAGTCGATGTTTTAGTTGCCGACGGTTTCAGTGGCAATATTGCTCTGAAAACAGTGGAAGGGACGGTCGTAGCTTTTAATCAGATGATCAAAGAAGTCATTAAGACCAACCGCTTGACAATGATTGGCGGATTTCTGATCAAAGATGAACTCACCAAAATGAAAGACCGCTTGAATTATCAAAAATATGGCGGAGCTTTATTAGCAGGGTTGAATCATGTCATTATCAAAGCGCATGGTTCCAGTAATGAAGAAGCTTTTTATAATGCCATTCGACAGGCACATAAACTGGCATCCGGCGGTGTCGTAGATAAAATCAAGAGGGATTTGCTATGAGCATCGTAGCTTATTTAAAAAAGATGGGTATCGAATGTCAAAACGGCGGTTATATCGAGCAAGCGTTTATTCACACTTCATTTGTCAATGAGAACAAAAATACAAAGAATGATAATGAACGTCTTGAATTTATGGGTGATGCAGTTTTACAGCAGTGGGTATCACATCAGCTCTTTTTAATCAAACCATCCTTGGCGGAGGGTCAGATGACAACGTTGCGGGCGCATCTGGTCAATGAACCATCGTTGGCAAATTATGCCCGACAGCTTGATTTAGCCCGCTTCTTGAAATTGGGCGTCGGCGAGGAGAAAACAGGGGGAAGAGACCGTGATTCAAATCTTGCCAACATGTTTGAAGCTTTTTTAGGAGCGCTTTTTTTGCAATGTTCTGCAGATGCGGTCGATATTGTTTTACAGAAAGTCATTGCTCCGCAGCTGGTCAATGTGGATAGTATCAAAAATACGGATTATAAAACGCGTTTGCAAGAAGTCGTTCAGTCCGACTCACGCAAAACCGTTGTGTATGAGGTCGTTCGGATGATCGGTCCTTCCAATAAACCGGAATTTGAAGTCGTCGTCAAACTCGACGAAATCGTTCTGGGAAGAGGCCGGGGGTTAAGCAAGAAGAAAGCAGAGCAGCAAGCTGCGCGAAATGCTTTCGATAAAATGGTACGCTAGTGAAATCGCAGCGTTTGATAATTGAAAATGATTGGTTGCGGGTATCCGTTTTGTCTTATGGAGCAACGATTACCTCCATAGTTGATAAGATGCTTGGCCGTGAGCTGGTCTTGGGTTTTGACGATGATCAAAGCTATGTTGAATCGGATAAGTATTTTGGATGTACCATTGGCCGGGTTGCAAACCGGATTTCAAACGGGTGTTTCCGCTTAGGCGATACCGAATATAAGCTGGCAGTCAATAACGGACCCAATCATCTGCATGGCGGTCTCAAGGGATTCGATAAGAAGGATTTTCAATGTATTAAGATAGAGGATCAAGTGGAGTGCACTTGGTACAGTGCTCATTTAGACGAAGGATATCCTGGCAATCTTGTGGTAAAAATCGTATATGCACTGAAAAAGAATCAGTTGCATATTCAGACATTTTGTCGAAGTGATGCGGATACCTTAGTGAATCTGACGAATCACTCGTATTTTAATCTAAATGAGGTGAAATCTACGATTGCTGATCATTTTTTAAAAATATATGCCAGTCGTGTGTACCCGGTAGACCCTTTCGGGTGTACCTATAATCAGCCATTTGAAGTCAGACACACCCCTTTTGAGTTTACTGAGTCTAAACGGATTGCAGAAGCATTGAAAAGTGATGATTCACAGATCTTGACGGCCAAAGGGTTGGATCATCATTTTGAAATAGAAGGATCCGGGTTACGAATGGCTGCTGAACTGATTTCACAGGATTATGAGTTGAGGGTTTATACTGATAAACCGGGTATCCATGTGTATACCGGAAATTACCTTAATGGGGATGATATCGGATATCAAGGGTTGGCATATAAGCAGCACTCGGGTATTTGCTTTGAGGCTCAGTATGTTCCAAACAGTATAAATTTCGATCCGGCAATCGCACCGATCGTAAAATCAGAACAAATACAGAAACACTTGACTGTGTTTGAATTTAATCAAAAACCGAGGTGAAATATGAATATTGATATCGTAAGACAAAACATTTTTGCCGGTCTAATGGATGAAACATTTAAAAAACTTACTGTTACAGATCAAAAAGATTTTTCGAGAAACCGTTGGACAGCATTGATCGATGTCTTTTCTGACAACTTCCCGCAGACAGAAATTTTTGGATTCAGTGCTCCGGGACGCAGCGAAATCGGCGGAAATCATACCGATCATCAGTGGGGAAGAGTACTGGCGGGCGCGGTAAATCTTGATACCATCGCGATTGTTTCGCTAAACAATTCCGACAGAATTAACATTGTTTCAAAAGGATATCAGATTAAACCCGTGAACATTGAGAATTTGAGTTTTGTCGCAGAAGAAACACACACCTCTGAAGCATTGATTCGCGGAGTTTGTGCCGGATTTGTCCAGAAAGGATTTACAATCGGTGGGTTTAATGCTGTCATTGATTCTCAGGTACTTTCAGGGTCAGGAATTTCATCTTCCGCAGCGTTTGAAGTGCTTATCGGTCAGATTCTCTCCGATCTGTTTAATAAAAGCTCAGTTGATTCATCTATGATCGCTTCAATCGGGCAGTTTGCGGAGAATGAGTATTTTAAAAAGCCTTGCGGACTTATGGATCAAATGGCCAGTGCCGTCGGCGGATTTGTTTTCATTGACTTTTATCTTCCCGGATCTCCGGTCGTCGAAAAGATTGATTTCGATCTTGAAGCATTCGGGTATTCATTATGTCTGACGAATACGGGCGGATCTCACGAAAATCTTTCGGATGCGTATGGCTTGATGCCTTTAGAGATGAAGAATGTTGCAGGTTTTTTTAATCAGCCGGTTTTGTCCAGAATCAGTTTAGAACAGTTTCTCAAGCATCTGCCGTCAATCAGGGAAGTCTGCGGAGATCGGGCATGTTTGCGGGCATTTCATTTTCTCAATGAAAACAACCGGGTCGTTGAACAGAAAAAAGCGCTTCAAGACAATGATATTCAGAAATTTCTCTCATTGACGATTGAATCCGGACAATCTTCGTACATGTATCTTCAGAATATTTATATGCCTTCGGATGTAAAGTTTCAGCCAATTGCCATTGCTTTGGCGTTAAGTCAGCAGGTTTTGAAGGCGGGTGCTTACCGTGTTCATGGCGGCGGATTGGCCGGAACGATTCAAGCCTTTGTCAGTCACGGACAGTTGGCTGCTTATATCGAAGCGATGGAACACGTTTTTGGTAAAGGCAGTACATACACTCTTGCAATCCGATCCGTCGGATCTATACAAGTATTTTAAAGGGGAAAAATATGGCTAAAATCATTAGAAAAGATGTTTTAAATTCAGGAGTAGTTTCCATGGAGATTGAGTCGCCCAGAATCGCCGCAAAAGCGGAGGCCGGTCATTTTGTTATGATCCGTGTCGATGAACATGGTGAACGTTTCCCACTGACGATTGCAGATACGGATAAAACTGCAGGTACCATCCGTATCATATTTCAAGTCGTGGGTGGCAGTACGATCAAGCTGAATCGATTGCATGCAGGCGATGAAGTACGCGATATCGTGGGACCGCTGGGTATGCCTTTGCATCATGAAAATGTCCATCATGCCATTGTCATCGGTGGGGGAGTCGGATGTGCGATTGCCTATCCTCATGCCAAAGCATTAAAACAGATGGGGAGCAAGGTCAGCTTTATTGCCGGTTTCCGAAATAAAGACTTATTCATTTTGAAGCAGGAAATTGAAAACGTTTGTGACAACGTTTATTTCACGACAGACGATGGATCAGCGTATCGTAAAGGATTCGTTACTGATGTTTTAAAGGAATTATTAGAGAAAGATAAGGATGTTGATTTGGTCATTGCGATCGGACCGGTCGTCATGATGAGGGCTGTCAGTAATGTTACTCAGCCTTATGGTATAAAAACCGTTGTCAGCCTGAATCCTATCATGATCGATGGTACAGGAATGTGTGGAGGATGCCGCGTCAAGGTAGGAAATGAGTACAAGTTTGCCTGTGTCGACGGACCTGAGTTTGATGGTCATCAGGTTGATTTTAATGAACTCATCCTGCGTAATTCGGCTTATGCTCAGCAGGAAAAACATACATGCAAACTGATTGAGGAGGATAAAGCATGATCAAGCCTTCAAAAACACCGATGCCTTTGGCTGATGCTGAGGTACGTAAGCATAACTTTTCAGAAGTTGCCTTGGGTTATTCTCAACAAGAGGCTTTGGATGAGGCAAGCCGTTGTTTACAGTGTCTTCACAAGCCCTGTGTTGCCAGTTGTCCGGTGAATGTCGATATTCCCAGGTTTATTATGGCCATCAAAGAAAATCGTCTGGACGACGCATTAAGCACCATTCATCAAACCAATTGTTTTCCTTCAATTTGCGGCCGGGTATGCCCGCAAGAAGTACAATGTGAAAGCACGTGCGTAATGGCAAAGCGGTATGAATCGGTCGCTATCGGCCGTCTGGAGCGTTATGTGGGCGATCATGCCCAATTGCGTCTGGAAATTCGGCCATTAGACAAAAATTTCAGAGTTGCTGTTGTCGGAAGCGGACCTTCCGGGCTGGCTTGTGCTTATGATTGTGCGAAAGAAGGATATGCTGTAACAGTGTTTGAAGCCTGGCATGATGTCGGTGGTGTATTGCGTTATGGTATCCCGGAATTTCGATTACCAAAAGCTACGGTCGATAAGGAAATCGATGTTTTACGTCAATTGGGCGTTGAATTTGAGTGCAATGTCGTCATTGGAAAGACTATCGAATGTCATGAACTGTTTGAGATGGGATATAAGGCTGTTTTTATCGGTACAGGAGCCGGATTGCCGACGTTTATGAATATCGAAGGTGAAGGTTCGATCGGTGTTTTCTCTGCCAATGAGTTTTTGACTCGAGTGAACTTCATGAAGGCCGGTCAGCCGAGATATGATACTCCGCTTCTTACCGGCAAACGTGTTGTCGTAGTGGGTGGGGGAAATGTTGCCATGGATGCGGCCCGTTGTGCAAAGCGTCTGGGATATGAAACGACGATCGTATATCGCCGTTCGCTTAATGAACTGCCGGCCAGACAGGAAGAAGTTGAACACGCCATGGAAGAAGATGTTAAATTCGAGCTGCTTGCAGCACCAGTAAAAATTTATGCTGACAAACAGGGCAGAGTGCGGTCCGTTTTGTGTCAGCGGATGCAATTGACTGAACCTGGACCGGATGGCCGCTGTAAAGTCGTCCCAACTTCAGATGAGCCCTTCGAAATAGAAACGGATACGGTCATTGTGGCTATTGGTACATCTCCAAACCCGATTTTGATCAGGACGACAAAAGATTTGAGAACGGGCAAATGGGGCACGATCACTGTCGATGAAAATCAGCAGACTTCAATCGAACACGTATATGCCGGTGGTGATGCTGTGACCGGCGCAGCCACTGTGATCGAAGCGTTGGGTGCAGGAAAAAAAGCCGCGGCTTCAATTATCGATTATTTTCGTAAACAAGCCGGCTGACACCGGCTTTCACTTGTCAAGACTGTAAAATAAATAAAAAAATGATATGATAATACTCAAAGGATGTGAAGCACTTGCAAACATTGCAGTTTAATAAAGTAGTTGATCAAATAGGCCTCACCGCTGAAGAAAAACAACTCGTAATAAATGCAGTGATGGAACGACCGGTTTTTCTTGTGAACCGCAGAATTCTGCGGATAATATTGAAGAACGATCGACCGTTGCCGTTTTTGACTTGGAAAAAAATACAGGACGGATTAATAAAGCTGACTCACTCAAATGTCGAATTGCAGATCATTTGTGAGCCGTCAACGATAAATATCAAAGAAGTCGAACAATATGTCCGTTTTTATTCCGGATATATCCCCAATGGCAGAATTTTGAATGACACGTATCTGAATCTGAACAATGATGAAATCGAATGTCTTTGTAATCTGACTCATCTTAAGGAGGATATCGATGTTTTGCTTCCTGAATTAAATGCCTTTTTAAGACAATGCGGATTTCATCTTCCGATCCGAAGCAAAATCATTGAGAGAAACGGTAAATCTGTTGAAGTAGACATGCCTTCAATTCCTGAGAAGCTTGTTGAAGTAAAAAAGGATTACAAGGATTACCGTCGTAAAAAGCGCACATTTACTTTGATTAAGATCAAAGATATTGCTGAGAATGTGAATGATATCCAGATTGAGGGCACTGTATTTCAAATCGAAAATCGTGACATCATGGGTGGAGATCAGCTGATGCAGCAAATCTATCTTCATGATGATACGGATTCCATTGCGGTTAAGCGCTATGCGAAAAGACCTGAAGACAAAGAGGAATGTAAAAAGCTTTCTGTCGGTGATGTTATCGTCGTTAAGGGACGTTCAACCTATGACTCCTATGTCAAGGATGTCATTATACTTGCTGATGAAGTAATCAAGTCGTTAAAA
>JANJWY010000121.1 GCA_024709285.1 Erysipelotrichaceae bacterium | reverse complement strand
GCCTGAATGGACTCGAACCAACGACCTCACCCTTATCAGGGGTGCGCTCTAACCACCTGAGCTACAGGCCCATACTCACCGAATGCCATATAAATATACCATTTACTGAAGTGGTTGTCAACAACTTAAGAGTAATTTATAACGTCAAAAAAGGCACTGTGCATGCGATTAAAAATAAACTTTTCCCAGAGTTTTCATGCGACAGAAATCGCTTTATCGCAGATGTTTTGTACCATTAAAATATCATTAACTTCAAGATCCGATCTTCAACAAATAAAAAAGCCCCAAAGCTGGGGCAATTTGTAAACATGATCTCTCGATTAACGTTTCGAGAATTGAGGTGCGCGACGAGCTCCCTTAAGACCGTATTTCTTACGTTCTTTAGAACGCGGATCACGTGTCAAGAAGCCTGCAGCTTTCAGCTTCGGACGATAGTCGACGGAAGCTTCCAGCAATGCACGAGATATACCGTGACGGATTGCGCCGGACTGGCCGGTATATCCACCACCGTAGACATTCACTTTAACATCCCAAGTACCTAAAGTACCTGTGATTTCCATGGGTGAGCGAACCACCATACGGAGTGTTTCTAACGGAAGGTAATCATCCAATGTCTTGTCGTTAACGGTAACGATACCGGTTCCCGGCGTCATATAGACGCGGGCGACAGAAGACTTACGACGCCCTGTTCCTTGATAGACAACAGCTTGTTTCTTTTTTGCAGCCATAGTTCTTCTCCCTTCTAACCTTTAATCTTCAATTCAACCGGTTGTTGCGCAGCATGAGGATGTTCGCTTCCTTTGTATACAAATAAATGCATACGTTGCTTATCACCTAATTTGGTGTGCGGGATCATACCGTGAACTGCTCTTTCAACCCATTCGATGGTGTATTGAGCACGCATCGTACGAGTCGTACGCACTCTTAAACCCCCTGGGTACTGAGAGTGATTGTAATATTTTTTGGTTTCGTCTTTGTTACCTGTAACCACGATCTTATCTGCATTCACAATGATCACATAATCACCCGTGTCCACATTAGGTGTGTATGTGGGTTTGTGCTTGCCGCGTAAGACAGTAGCTACCTCGGTAGCCAGACGACCTAGTGTGAGACCTGTTCCATCAACGATAAACCATTGACGAACAACTTCGCTTGGTTTGGCCATAGTAGTTTGGCGCATGAATAATTCCTCCTAACCAAAAGTAGTTTTCCGGGGCTACGTTTGGCATAAAGTGCCACATACAATTCTATTATGAACAGGGTCAAGTGTCAAGTAAAATCTCTTCACAGTACACAAAACTATTAAATGTGTTACAATGAAACCGAAGGTGATACCATGCACAAAGAACACATACTTATACCCCATTATCAACGCCGGATTCCGGTAACTTATTGCTACCCAGACTTGATCCATACCCCCCTCTCTGGAGTTCTTATTTTAATAGACTCCCAAGACACCGAGAGCGAGTTAATCATTGAAATGACCGAATCCTTCTGTGATTCAGGATATTTAGTTTGTCTTTATGACATACGGCTTCAAGATGATATCAGTGTTGTCAAAAGTGATTTACCCAAGGAAATCAAAACGATCCTTACTGATATGATGATCCAACCGGACTGTAATCATCATGCCATTTCTATGATTGCATGCAATCAACCCGCAGGGTGGCTATTGTTGGATGTATTTGATAACAAGAATGTTGAGAAAATTACCTTGCTCAACCCTTCGGTTTGTGACACAGATACACCGACATGGTTGAATACCTGGAAAATGCCTTTGCTTTTAATCCATGAAAATCCTTCCTGGATAACAGCACTGCAACTACGACCCAACCCGGATCACATCATCGCCATCGATCCGAAAGACCCCATCCAAATGATTCTAAACTGGCATAAAGCGGACTAGTAACCTAGTCCGCTATTTTATCCGTCACTTTTATGTTTAAATCCTTTAGTATCTTTCTTGCTTCGTTGATTGATTTTACATCTGACAAATCAGAAGGTGAATGCGCGTCGATTCCAATCAAGGTCGGCGCTTTCTCTTGAGCAACGATTTTCCAAAAAGGCAGATACGGATACCCGGCACGCGAACGCATACCTCCTAAATTAAACTCCAAATATACTCCTTGTTGCTTGGCACATTTGATTATTTCCCGGGACATATCTTCCGCATGGTCATCCCATACCCGGATAGATCGGGCAAATATGTCAGGATGAGCGAATATTGAAAAAAGACCGGTTTTTAGTCCTGCCAAAGAATCATCTCTATAATGATTCAATACTTGATGTGTATTATCGTAAAAAGCATAATAAGTGCCATAGGCAATCGTCATATGAAAGTGATTCCCAAAGACGAGTAAATCCATTTCAAATAGTTCTTTCATACGTTTGAGCCAGTCAATGCGATCTTCGAAATACTCGGCTTCCAAACCCAGCTTTATATCAATGATATCTTTGTACTTCTTTTTTAATAACTGAATCGAATCGACATACTCAGCCAACTCCGCTATATCCATTCGAATCGATGCTGACTCAAAGGGGTGTAGAGGCCAAGGTGAATGGTCTGTAAATGCCAATACTTTATATCCGTGTTTTATGGCTTCCAGCACATATTCTTCATCTGTGCCTGTCGCATGCTTGCAGCGCATCGTATGTGTATGGTAATTAGCAATCATATCGCACTTCCACCAATACTAACCCTTGTGCCGGTGCATTTAACTTGCATGCCTGCTTGTTGTTGAGTTCAAACATAGACTGGATGTCCTGACTGTTCAATCTGCCCAACCCCACTTCAATTAACACTTGAGTGATCATGCGTACCATGTAACGCAAAAATCCTTTTCCCTCAAAAATCAGACGTATTTTATCTTTTTCATCGATAATGTCTAATCGCTTGATCGTACGAATCTGATAAGGAAGAATCTCCAATGGTGTAGCATTAAACGAAGTAAAGTCATGTTCCCCAACAAACATTGCTGCGCATTCGCGCATCTTATCAAGATCAAGCGATCGATTTAGCTGATAAACAAAAGGATAACTAAAAACATCATAGTCACCCGTTTGTATGCAATAATCATAGCGTTTGGAAACAACATTATAACGGGCATGAAAATCATCGGATACCGCGCATACATCTTTAATATATATATCATCCGGCAGTTGGGTGTTGAGAGCTTTTTGCCATTGTTGAGGTGAAATATTAAAATCACTGTCAAAATGGAAGACCTGACCCAGAGCAGATACCCCAGAATCTGTTCTGCCTGAAGCAGTTATTTCGGTCGGTTGATTCAGAATGACGGAAATCACATCTTCAATCGTCTTTTGAACTGTTCTGCCTTTGCTTTGACGTTGCCACCCCACAAAATTAGCTCCATTGTAGGCAACTGTAACTTTTAGTCTCATATACCGACAGCAAGTGCAATCATCGTCAAAATGATAATCAAAACGATGATTAACATTACATTGTCTTTCCAAGTCCGTTTAAGCTGTTTATATCTGGTTCGGCGCGCTTGAGGTACATAACCGCGTGCTTCCATGGCATCAGCCAAATCTTCAGCACGTTGGAAACTCGAAACGAACAAAGGTACGATCAATGACAAGATAGCCAGAATTTTCTCCTTGAACTTCCCTTCTGCTAAATCTACACCCCGACTTGCCTGAGCCTTCATGATGCGATCCGTCTCCTCTATCAACGTCGGAATAAAGCGAAGTGCAATCGATATCATCATAGCAATTTCGTGAGCCGGAACTTTAAATCGTTTAAAAGGTGCCAACAAATCTTCAATCCCCAAGGTTAAGTCCAGTGGCTTGGTCGTTGCGGTCAAAATCGTAGTGATCATGATCATCAGCATCAACCGAATCGATATATAAAGTGTTTGGAAAATAGCATCACTGTAAATTTTGAATCCAAATATATCCACGACGACGTAACCGGTCTTTAAAACGAAGATGTTAATGATCATCAAGAACATAAGCATAAACATCATCGGTTTCATTGCCCTGATCAAGAAATTAAGTTTCAGTTTTGACATAAATACGACACTGACGATAATCACAGCCATGATTCCATATCCGACAAATCCGGTCGGAATGAATATTGCCGTAAGCATTCCCAGCATGGCTAAAATTTTTGCTCTTGGATCCATCTTGTGCATAATGGAGTTAAGCGGCATATAACGTCCCAATGCAATGTTATTCATGACCGTTTACCTCCTTTGCTATTGCCATTGCCAAAGTTTCAATATCAAAGATATCATCTGAAAGTTTCATTCCGGCTTTCTGTAATTGTCGTCTCATGTCAACGACTTTTGGCGGGCATATATTAAGTTGGTCTAAAAGAGATTCATCTTTAAAGAAACTCTTAACGTCTGATTTCAAAATGACTTTGCCTTTATCTACTACGACCACTTCATCACAATATGTCAAAACGTGTTCCATATCATGAGTGACGATCAGGACGGTTTTTCCATATTTACGATTCATGGTCATAAACAAATTCATCATGGATTTGGATCCTTGTGGATCTAATCCGGCTGTTGGTTCATCAAGAACAAGCACATAAGGATCAATAGCTAAGATACCGGCGATAGCCACTCTTCTTTTCTGACCCCCGGATAAATCCAACGGAGACTTTTCAGCATATGTCTCATCAAGTCCGACAACATTAAGAGCATGTAAAGAACGCAATTCTGCTTCTTGAGGTTCTACACCAAAATTGATAGGACCAAAGATGATATCTTTTAAAATCGTTTCCTCAAACAGCTGATATTCCGGGAACTGGAAAACCAACCCGACATTTTGGCGCAGGCTCTTTAGTTGTTTAGGTTTAACTCCGGCAACGATCGTACGATCGAGTACTTCAACTTCACCTTGAGAAGGTAATAAAAGTGCATTCAAGTGTTGAATCAATGTTGACTTACCACTTCCGGTTGCACCGATGATCGCAGTTACTTTTCCTTCGGTTATCTCAACGTCCACCCCATTCAGTGCACCGTATGCAAAAGGAGTTCCTGGTGAGTATTCGTAGCTTACTTGCCTAAACGCAATTGGCATAGTTGATCCACCATCCTTCTCATATTCATCGGTTCGTCGATGTTAATTCCATGTTTTTTTAAGGCTAATGACATTTTAACGGTGAACGGGACATCCAAATCGATATCGATTAATGTATTGGCATGTAATAATACATCATGTGGCTTGCCTTGCATGACAAACTCACCTTCATTCATAACAAAGACATAATCGCTTTTAACAACTTCTTCAATGTCGTGTGTAATAGATATGATCGTCATATTGTGCTCGCGATGAATCTCATCTACCAGCGCATTGACCTCTTCTTTTCCTTTTGGATCCAACATGCTGGTCGCCTCATCCAAGATAAGGATGTCTGGTTTCATGGCAAGAACTCCGGCAATGGCCACCCGTTGTTTTTGACCGCCGCTAAGCCGTGTTGGTTCGTTTTCAAGATAATCTGACATTCCGACTTCACTGGCGAAATGATTGATGATATCATCCATTTCTGACTGGGGCACTTGGTGATTTTCTAAACCGAAAGCGATATCGTCCCGTACGGTCGAACCAATGAACTGGTTGTCAGGATTCTGAAAAACGATACCTACTTTCCCGCGTATCTGGTTAACGGTTTCTTCATTCAGCG
Organism: Erysipelotrichaceae bacterium; assembly: GCA_024709285.1. Lineage (GTDB taxonomy): Bacteria > Bacillota_I > Bacilli_A > Erysipelotrichales > Erysipelotrichaceae > UBA2227. Next base: position 196 of record JANJWY010000121.1, on the reverse strand, counting down.
GAATATCATCAATAATGATTTCCCCATCACTCTTTTCAAGCAGCCCGATGATTAGTTTTGCTATCGTGGATTTACCACTGCCATTGTGTCCGATAATGCTTGTATAGCTGCCCTTCTCCACACGAAAACTGACGTTTTTAACAACGTCGGTTTGTTGGTCGTAGGTAAAGCGTAAATTCTTAATTTCTAAATGTTT
>JANJWY010000073.1 GCA_024709285.1 Erysipelotrichaceae bacterium | reverse complement strand
ATTGCGCAACGGATTCATGCCATGAATCTCAGCTAAGCTTTTGACCGCATTGACCGAAACGATTTTCCCTTGCAGAAGATCATCATAGAAATCTTCTTTTATTTTGTGCTGGGCTTCAATCATTTGCTTCGTCTTGACACGTTCCATCGCCGCAGATTGTGCAGCACTTTCAAGAGCAATATAATCAATGCTTTCTAGTTTATGCGTTACTTCCCAAACGATGATGTAGCCATAAATGATTTGAGAATAGGCAATCGGAATGACCCGACATACGATACTGCCATTTTCATCCGGAAACTTACGCTTGATACTCAACGTAAATTTCTTGGTACTGGTTGGTATACCATCAGTAAATTCTTTTGTAAATACTTTTTCACGTTCTATCAGCTGTAAGTTGTCTGTAAGTTTGTGCGGATTATTCGGACGTTCATAGAAACTGAGTAAGTTAAAACCGCTGTCAAGCATGATTACCGGGTTTTCAACCAAGTCTGATGTCAGTTTTACGATTTCCCATAAATTGCCCCCATCTATGGAGCATTTACTAAAAGCATTGTGGATATCGCGATACTTCTTAAAAACACTGTCCTCCCTTTGGTGAACTTCAGCGTTGATGATGTTTGAAATCTGAGCAAGACTATACGTGTATGGAATTTCAATGACAGGCAATCCGCGTAAATTTGCCTCATCAATGATCGTTTTTGGGATTTCATCCCAATATCTCTTAACTTTGATACCAAGTCCTGCACAATTTTGATCGGCCAGTTCTTTTACAAGCTTTCGTTGCAGGGCTGTATCATTTAGAAAAATGTACCCTGTGGTCAAAATAAAATCACCGGCTGTAAACCAGTCAAATGAATCTGGATTGTCAATGATGTTCGCATTAAAAATCTTGTTAGATAAACCTTTTCTTCCTGCCTTCAGTTGCGCACCAACCGGGCCTAAATGTTGTACAAGTCTTTCGATAGTAAAGGAGTGCATATGCAACCCTCCATTCTTAATTATTCTTTGTCTACTTGGAGTGTACGACAATATTCGAACCATTGTCAAGTACGTCAATAGAACGGATAAATCTGTTCCGGAAATTTGAAAGCTTATTGGTTGATTCGTAACTTATAAAATTTATGTGCCTGCTTTATAAATATAATCAAAAGTTGTGAAAAAATATCAAAAGGTTAATGACAAGAGAGCGAAGTCATGCTAAAATGACTCCATGCTAAACACCGTATATCCTTGCGAATAAGGCGCAAGAGTCTCTACCCGACCACCGTAAACGGTCGGACTACGATGGAAGTTCACTTTTTCAGTGCTTCTGTCGAAACGGAAGTTTTTTCTTTTTTGGCGGTGAGTAGCACATGAGAAAGGGGAACTATATGTTCGAAAAATTATTTAAGTTGTCTTCTAAGGGCACAACCGTAAAAGTCGAAATATTGGCTGGTCTTACGACCTTCCTTACGATGGCTTACATTTTAGCGGTAAACCCAGGTTTGTTGTCAAGTGAATTTGGGGCTGGAATGCCATTTCAATCCGTATTCCTTGCAACGGCTTTGTCTTCTGCATTGGCATCCATCATTATGGGGTTATACGCAAACTATCCGATCGCATTAGCGCCGGGCATGGGCGTTAACGCATTCTTTTCATTTACCGCGGTAAATATGCTTGGGGGCAGTTGGCAAGCAGGTTTAGCGGCTGTTTTTATTTCCGGTATTCTGTTTTTAGTTATTTCTATGACAGGCATTCGCAAAATGGTTATCAATGCTATTCCTAAGAATTTAAAACTGGCTATCGGTGCCGGTATCGGTTTCTTTATCGCTTTCATCGGTCTTCAAAATGCCGGTATCGTTGTTAACAACGATGTCGTTTTGGTTGGTTTAGGCGATCTTACTGCACCGACCGTGTTATTAGCTGTATTCGGTATCTTAGTTACATTCGCATTATTAGCTCGTAAAGTCTCTGCCGGTGTTTTCTACGGTTTGGTCATCACGGCTGTTGTCGGTGTTATCGCCGGATTGGCTGGTGTTGAAGGCATGCCTGCATTGCCGACAGCTATCGTATCTTTTAACTTTGATATGCCTACCTTCGGAGCATTCGCTGGTGGATTTGGCGAACTGTTCGCAAGTCCTTCCGCTATCCTGATTATCTTTACCTTCTTATTTATCGACTTCTTTGATACTGCCGGCACATTGGTTGCTGTTGCCGGTAAAACAAACTTAATCGATGAGAATGGCGAATTGGAAAATGTTGACAAAGCGTTGATGTCTGATGCTATCGGTACTGTTGCCGGTGCGATCCTTGGTACTTCAACCGTTACTTCATATATTGAATCAGCAGCAGGTGTTGGCGTGGGCGGTCGTACCGGCTTAACAGCTGTTACTACCGGTGTTCTGTTTATCTTATCCATCGTCTTTTTCCCGGTATTGGCCGTTATTAACGGAACTGTCACTGCTCCGGCATTGGTTGTCGTTGGTGTATTGATGGCTCAACAATTGGGTAATATCGACTGGGAAGACTTCGTTGCTGCTACCAGCGGATTTGTTGCAATCATCACTATGATCTTGGCTTACTCCATTGCTGATGGTATCGCTACCGGATTCATCACTTATGGTGTCGTTATGATTGCAAGTGGCAAAGCAAAAGAAGTCAAACCTGTCATCTGGGTATTGATTGCTGTATTCATTGCTCACTTTATTCTTAAGTAATCTGATCACTTAAATTTATTCATCAAATCAAGCAGGAGAAATCCTGCTTTTTAAATGCAACGATACTGCTTGATACCGAATTTATTTGAAATTTCACCGATATGACGTTCATTAACACATAGATACAAATCTTTATCACTCTTAATCATTTTTCTCAATATTTCACTAAACCCTGAATCGAGTAGTTCAAGCTTTCCGATTTCATCGAGAAACAAAGAATTTATATTAGAATCTTGCATAGCATTCTCAATGACATCAGAAACGTAATTCAAAACACTTTTCGAAAATACAAACCGTTCATATTCAAAAGTATGTTCAAATGTATCGCTATAGAACTTCTTATCAATGATAAACGACATCTCCTCATTGGTGCTCAGCTTTCTCATAACATACCCAACCGCATCATTTTGATTGTTATATATTTTTACACATGCAAAACCCTCAGCTTTACCTTTAGGCAGATCATTAAAAATCTCGATCATCCTTGAGGTTTTCCCTGAGTCAAAAATACCTGAAATAAAGAATATCGATTTCATGTCTAAAACAATCGTTGAACAACGATGGCTATGAAGATCAATGTCCAGGATAATGTTGGACTTGGGTTTAGTGATTTCCGATTCTCGGTCAATGCGAGATAACTGCGTATCAGAATCGCATTAAAAAAACTTTCAGCAATCCAAAATCGAAGCGCAACACCCCAACCGCTGGTAACCAGTCCGGCCGGTAGCGAAAATTTTGAGATTATAATCATATATCCCAAGAATACTCCTCGCCATATCCATCCCATCGCAAAAATATCCACAAAGTTGATCTTTCGTTGATGTCTTTCTATCAGACTGAAAACTATTGCTACCGCAAGCGCTTCGATAATTAATGATAGAGCCGGATTGATAATATAGATGGTCAATAACCCACCAAAAAGTAAATCTGTTAGTTTGATCATCGCTGCAACACAGGCAATTTGCACCACGGACATGGCATCTTGCGTTGAATCATATACCCGATGCATAAATACAAACGCAACCGGAAACATCAGTAATCCCGGTAATCCAGGAAGCGGTATCGAGAATAAATGCAATACATAACCTAAGGTTGCTTCCGTGATGCCCCATATTGCTCCCCAAAAGAGGATGATATTCAGACTTTTCTTCATTGTCTCAACTCCTTTGCTAAGAATGTTTCAATAAGATTCAATGCAACTTTGCTTCGATAAACTTTCGTCGAACGAACATCGTCGATGGGAACTATTTTGTCATCAAACATCCTGAGTAATGAATTAACCGTCTGATCAGACTCGGATATATTTGATCCAATAATTCTTGCTTCTGCATCTTTCAATCGAATTACGATCGGACCACATGATCCCACGGCAATCCTGACATCAGCCAAGCGATATTCGACAACATCCGCAACCGCAAATACCGATACCTTCGAAATGGCATTGGCTTTCCGTGAACCCACCTTGCGATAAAAGGAATGACTGAAAATAGTATTTGGAATGATAATATAGGTTAAAATCTCATCGTTCTTCAGACACGTCACTCCGGGACCGGATATAAAATCTTCAATGGCAACAACTCTTCTAAACCTCTTTGACATCAAAACGACTTTCGCATTCAATGCATACAACATTGGCAAAGTATCTCCCGCTGGTGACGCATGACAAATATTACCCGCAAATGTACCGATATTCCGAATAGCCACAGACCCTATCTGCTCAATAGGCTTCTTAAACATAGTCGGTATTCGCTCATCATTCAAAAACTGAGAAAAACTGACAGCAGCCCCTATGGTAATCTCTGAAGGATTGACATCGAGAGATTTAAGCTCTTTTAGATGACCGATATACATAACATCCTTGGGAAACTGTGCCGGAGTACCGGACCAACTGCGATACTTAATCATGATATCACTACCACCACAAAAAACCATGACATCATAGTTCATTCGGATATCCAGTGCTTCGGATAAAGTTGTCGGTTGAAATGATTTTACCATAGTCCTTTACCTATATTTTTGGCTGCAAGGATACCGTCGATGATCATCTGATATCCCGTACAACGACAAAGATTTCCTTCGATTCCTTTTCTTATCTCAGCAGTGGTTGGATCAGGATTTTCTGATAGAATTGCTTCCGCAGCCAATACAAATCCCGGTGTGCAAAATCCGCATTGTACACCTCCGCTCACCTCAAATCCCTTTTTAATAGCCTCAAATCGTTTTGTATTTCGATATCCTTCCAGCGTAGTAACATGACATCCCTCCACAGTTGCAATTGCTATCAAACAGGAGTTGACCAGCTTCCCATTCAGTAAAACTGAACATGTTCCACATTCACCTTCTCCACATCCTTCTTTGACAGATGTTTGATGAAGATCACGCAATACATCGAGCAAACGATTCGAATGTTCAACATCGACACTTACATTATTTTGATTAAGTACAAAGTTTACTTTCATGATTGAACCTCCTTTAAAATATCTTCCGGAGTAATGGGTATTTTAGTTATCTTAGTGCCAATGGCTTGTTGAACTGCGCTTGCCAACGCCGGAGCAACTCCGACCAACGGTAATTCACCTAATCCTCGAGCCCCAAATGGACCAACGGTTGAAGGGTTTTCGACTAGCTTACTGAAAATCGGAGGAATGTCCAAGGATGAAGGAATAATATAGGTAGTAAACGTGTCTTGAGATAACTTCCCGGCTTTTGACTCTAGTACCTCCATCATGGCATAACCCAATCCTTGAACGATACCTCCTTCGATCTGACCTTTTACGATTTTACTATCAATCGGAGTTCCGATATCGTAAACCGCCCAAATGCCCTTAACATCAATTTCATATGTATTCTCATCAATTTCAACTTCAACGACATTCGCACCCCAAGAATAATCAGGATAGGCATTTCCTTTGAATATCTGATTATCCCAACTCAAATGTGAGGGATAAACATAGTTTTGAATGATATCAAACGATTCTTCATTCCAACGTTTTTTCATCTCAATCGCACAGTCCTGTAACAGTCTTCCTACGATAAGCACTGTCCGAGAGGCTACGGTTGGACCTGAATCCGGACAATTACGGGAATCCGGATAATTGTGATGGACATGATCGATGGATATGTCCAGAGTCGATGCTACGATTTTTCGCATGGTCGTTAAGACACCTTGACCGATTTCTGTACTTGAAATAAAAATTTCTACTTCCGATTTATCTTTTTTAAGTCGAACCGAAGGTTTTATCAGTTCCGCTTCACCAGCACCGGTAAAGCCACATCCATGATAGAAAATGGAACAACCGATTCCCTTCAGTTTTTCGCTTTTAAATCTCAACCTCTTCTCATTGAAATCAGACATGGCAATCACTTCATCCGCAATCAAATCCAGAACAATAGGATCATAGAAAATTCCTTGAGTTGAGGATGTATCTCCTTGTTTTACAAAGTACTTTCTTCTCAGTTCAATCGGATCGGCCTCTAACTGATTAGCCATGTTTTCCATGTGCATTTCAATCGCATAAAAAGCCTGAGGACCGCCGAATCCGCGAAAGGCACCTGTCACAACATTATTTGTCGCAAAAACAGTTCCTCGGACTCGCAGATTTCCAATGTTATAACAACCTGCGATGCTGAATATCGTCCGTTGCAATACGACACTGGACAATCCGGCATAAGCACCCCCATCTGACTTTACTTCAATATCGCGGGCAATGATGTCATCATTTTCATCAATATAGCTTTCTATGCGGATAATGGTCGGATGCCGCTTAGTTGAACACTGAATATCTTCTTGTCGTTCAAAAACCAATTGTACGGGTCGTTTGGTCTTAATTGAGGCTAGAGCTGCATGTACTCCGGGCAAAGAGGGATACTCCTCTTTACCCCCAAACGCACCTCCGGTTGGCATCTGAATAACTCGAATCCTCGACTCATCCCACCCCAACGCAACTTTCAATGATTCAACAATGTAGTAGGGACATTGCATGGACCCTTGTACACATACTGTATGACCGTCATACGTTGCGAACATGGACTGAGTTTCCAAGTATGCCTGCTCTTGATATCCGGTTCTGAATTCATCCGAGATAACACGCTTAGCACATTTGACAGACTCATAAAAGCTGCCCTTCTGATATTCGTACTTAACAAAGTGGGGTTGGTTTTTGAAGATAAACGGAGCGCTGCAAGACTCAGCATCTTCAATACTTAAAATTGGCTGAATCGCCTGATACTCAATAATGATTTTATCCATGATTTCCAGAATGACGATTTTCTCTGGTCCGACCACGAGCAGGATGGGTTCACCGATATAGTTAACCTCATCAGTTGCAAATATCGGTTGATCGTCAAATACAACCGGTATGACATTTTTTTCAGGTATATCGTGGTGATCTACGATAAAATAGCCCTCAGGTAATGTCGGAATCTGGATGTATACTATCTTTGCGCGAGGAACCTTTGATCGGAGTGTCTTCGCATAAATCATTCCTTCAATGTGAACATCCGGTGTGTAGATGGCTTTCCCTGAAATTTTATCTTCAAAATCAAATCGTTTGATTGATTCACTTATTTTATTCATGATTCCTCTCCTTTTTCATAATATATTGAATAGCTTCTTCGTAGTCTTCTGTCGTATCGATATCCATTAGAATACCTGGATCATCGGTTTCAACCGTTCGATAAGAATGTTGCTTTATAAATGATTTTAATGTGGAATCTTCGGGTTCAAGGATAAGTTGTAGGATTGCTGATTTGCTCAATCGAATCGGATGTCCCATTTGATTATTGAATACCGGTATAACGATATCTCCCTCACACTGTGACATTCTTTGATATACTTCAGCACTGATAAAAGGGCAGTCTGCAGGCAATATAAAAGCATGTTTTCCTTTCACCTGTGAAACACCGGTAATGATGGATGAAAACATGCCTTGTTGATGATTGAGATTAAAAATGGTTTGAACTCTTTCGATATCTTTAATATGATCAATGATGTCATCACTTCGATATCCGGTAACAACAATAATTCGGGATACATATGGCAACATCGAAAAAATGCTATGCCTAAGAACGGATTGTCCATTCAGCGGTAAAAGCAGTTTATAGTGGGGTGTCATCCGTTCGGATTGTCCTGCAGCGATGATCACACCTTCTGTGCACATAGACACTCCCCCTTTAAAGTGACAAAATCTGTGGACAAAAAACATACGCAACCTGTGCTACTTTTACATGTATGATTTTATTGTTTTATTAATTATATTATAATCCTGATGCAATCAAATAACAATCCGGCTTTAGCCATACTTCATACTGTTATATATCTAGCAGATACAATGCTCATTTCCGAAAAAAAGAGTTGTTGCGCTAAAAGTATCACCGTCTTCCAAATCTCCGGCAGTAAATCCTTTTTTAAACCATCGGATCCGTTGCTCTGAAGTACCATGTGTAAAGTTGTCAGGTGTCACTCTTCCCTGCGTTTGCTGCTGAATCCTGTCATCCCCTACGGCCCCTGCCGCATTGATGGCTTCCTGCAAATCTCCTTCTTCTAGATACCCCATTCCTTGAATATGATGAGCCCACACTCCAGCCATATAATCCGCCTGAAGTTCTAGCCGTACGGATAGAGCGTTGAATTCGGTAGTACTGACTTTTTCACGTAAATCATAGAACTCTTCCAGTATTCCTAATTGATATTGAATATGATGTCCAACTTCATGGGCGATGACATAGGCCATCGCGAAATCACCAGGGGCATTGAAACGCGTCTTCAGATCTTTATAGAATATTAAGTCAATGTAAATCGTCTGATCAGCCGAGCAGTAGAACGGTCCGATATTTGAAGAAGCCGTTCCACATCCGGAATTTGTAGTATCTCTGTAAAGCACCAGCTTTGCCGGCTGATATACCTTATCATATTCTGCAAATACTTTCTTCCAGACGACTTCAGTATCCGCCAAAACGACTGAAACAAACTCACCCATCTCAACTTCTTCAGCAGTTAAGGGATCATTATTGCTCGATCCTCCGTTAAATAAACTGCCAAGCAATGCACTGGGATCCCCGGTCACCAATGTGTATATAAGCAAAACCGCAATACCTACACCGCCGATAGCTGTTTTACTTCCACCAATACGACGGTCAGTTACGTTTCCGCTCGTTGTTCTACCTTTCCATTTCATATCAAAAACCTCCAAGAACATATGTGCTCTATACCTTCATTATAGCACTAATCCTTGAATAGATTTTTTTGTCTGATTATATCTCTGATGATTATATTAATAACGATCTGGGCTTATCGAACATATTTCTCTTAAAATTCTCAAATCATACATACGATCTTTCAACGAATCGACATCGGATAGGATTATATTCTCCTTTTCAAAGTATTTCGCAGTTTTTTGAAGAATCCGTTGGTACAAAGGATCTGAATGATATTCGATTTTTTGATTCGCAATCGAGCGAAAGTACAGCATGATAAGCGCAGGAATAAACTCGAAACAAGAACTCTCAATCCAAAAATCCACTTTGTTGTGAGGCGGAAGATATTGTTCCAGTAATTGTTCGATGATCAGAAATCCATCATCCCCGGATTTCCAAATATCAACAAATACATAATCGAACGTTTGAATAAATGTCTCATTAAAATAGTCAAAAGCATCTCCTTCAATAATGTTTAATCGATCTCTTGCTTGAAACTGGGGTAAAATATACTGCTTGAACATCGCAATCACACTCGATGATTTTTCTATGATTGTCACTGAAGTAACGTTTGGATTCAATAATGCCATAAATGTAAAATAACCGATTCCCAGTCCGAAGGTCAAGACATTTCCACGGGCTTTACTTGCGTAGGAATCAATCGTATTCGATTCCGATGGCGCATCCAGCATCCAGACATCATCACCTTGCCACAGCACATTGGCCAAATAAGGTTCATCCAAGGCGCGCAGCTGCATCCAGTCATTGAGTTCACGGTTTTGATCATAGATGATGCCGGAAACATTAAAGAGCTGATTGGCGGGTAACATCTCAGATGAAAAGCGAAATTCCTCGTTTTTAATCATATTCAGCTTTATTGAGGAATTATATGGACTGTTTATGACATCCTGTGAGCGAATAAAAAGTGATGGCCATTGTTCTAAAGGACCGAAGAACTCTTGAAATCCGGATTTTCTCATCTGTTGTTGAAGATAGTTTTCATTCTTCTTTGTTACTTTCGCACCTAAAAAGCGATTCTTATCTTCTTTTTTCAAATTATTCAAGCAACGTTGGAAAAATTGGTCTATTTCAAGGTTTTTTTGAATCTTCATAATTGGTCTCACATTCTTTCGTACATTGTACCATATTCTACAAGAGCTATAAGTGATTTCTTCGATACATCCCCTTATACACTTGGGCATAAGACTGGCAATTATTTCGAATTCGAAATATAATAGCATTATAACTTAAGGAGAATATCAATGAACCAACTTAAAGGAATCCACCATGTCACTG
>JANJWY010000022.1 GCA_024709285.1 Erysipelotrichaceae bacterium | reverse complement strand
CCATCAGTCCAAAGGTCTTCAATTCAAGGTCGTCTTTTACTGGTCGACAAACTCCAATTCGATCATCGATTTGAAATTACCAATCATTGTTGATGAACAGCTTGGACTTGGATTGCATACATTGCTATTACCGAAACGACTCAGAAAGGTCAATCTGCTTCGCCAAATCATTGAGTTCAAAGTAACGAAAGATGAACTTGAAGAGCAGATCCGAGTTCTTTATGTCGCATTGACCAGAGCCCAAGAAAAGATGATCATTGTTGGCAGCGAAAAGAAAGAATCCGCTCCGAAAGAGATATCAATGTTAACTGTGTTTGAAAAGATCGGCACTCAGGGATGGATACTTAATGCACTGCGAAAACTGGATGAATCCCTGTATGAGCTAAATCGTATTTCTGTTGAAGGTAAGCGAACAGTTCGATTAGCAACTAAACAAGAAGAACAACTGCTTCCCAGATATGGAAAAACAAAATCTGACAGTTCGAAGATGATACCTTCGCTTAAAGATCAGACATATATACCGCAAATCTACTTATCCGGTGATTTGAAACCAAAGCAACAAGGTACCTTGATGCACTATGCCTTGCAACAATTAAGGACTTTGCCATTTAATGATGAACAATTTCAACAGTTCAATGTCGATTTAACCGACACCATGAGAAATCAACTCATTACTTACAGTCATCATCCCTTTACAGCAACCCTATATCAACTGAATGTCAGTCATGAAGTTCCCTTTATGGCAAAAATGGACCACCAGTTCGTCTATGGATATATGGATATGATTGCGGAGTCGGATGAAACTTTGATCATTGTCGATTTCAAAACCGATCGAAATGTCACAGAGGCCATGCTGATACAACGTCATCAACATCAAATCGACACTTATAAACACGCAATGGCATTAGCTGCGCAAAAGAAAATCGAAGCGTATCTCTACAGCTTCGACTTGAATGAATATATAAAAATGTGATTCTTTAGAAAATGCCGTTAGGGCAATTTCTATTGGAACGTTTTAATGAATGCTTCGATCTCATCATTGGATGAATGACCGGCTTTCGATTTTATCAAAACGCCGTCAGAACCAATGTATACGGAAGTAGGTACGGATATTGCTCCTAACTTTCTGGAAAATTTCGCATTGACATCAAACAATACGACAATGTTCGGGAAGTCATCCGTGGAGAACCACGCTTTAAAGTCTTCGATGCTCTTCTCCCCGTTGGCATTGGGCGTCACCACTGCATAAGCGATATAATCCCGATCCGAGGCAAACAGCTCATCTAATTCAGGCATTCCGCGATTACAAATCGAACACCAAGAGGCAAAGAACTTCAAATAGACTTTGTCTCCTTTTAAATCTTCAAGTGTTACTGTATTTCCTTGATAATCCAAAAATTCAAAGCTTACTGCCAACTCACCGTCATTCAACAATTCCGTTTGATCTTCATCATCGACTTCATCCACCGGATCCTTCTGAGTTGCCGTGCACCCTGCAATCAACAGTGAAAACAATACTATCAATATTAGATAACTTGCTTTTTTCATTTTTCCGCCTCCTAGCTGAATGTTGTTACAAACCATGCCGTAATGGAACCGATTTGGTTAGTCATCAGTAATATACCCATGACTATGATGATCAATCCCCCGGCAATTTTAATTTTTCCCATATACTTATATATGCCTTTGATTTTAACTAACAGTGTTTCACTGAAGATCGCTACCAGAAGAAATGGAATCATTAGACCTAAAGAGTAAACAGCCATCAAAAATCCACCGTAAGCAATGCTTCCTTCGGTTGCAGATAAACCTAAAACGGCTGCCAACACCGGTCCGATGCATGGTGTCCAACCGAAACTGAACGTCAACCCGAGCAAATACGAGCCAAAGTAATCCGCTTTCTTTGATCTCTTCAAGTTTAACTTGCGTTCACCTTGTAAGAATGTGAATTGAATCAGCCCTGTCTGATGAACGCCTAAGATTATCACAATGATACCACAGGCAATCAAGAACCAGTCTCCGTAAAGTATGCTGCCCAACGCCCCGGCCCCAAATCCCAGGATAATGAATACCGTAGACAGACCTGCTACAAATAACATGGCTTTAGTCATGGGCGGACTGAAGAATCGATGCTTTTTCTTTCCTAAGTCCTCATCCGCAAAGTAGGCAAGATACATAGGTATGACCGGAATGATGCACGGAGAAAGAAAAGATAATACTCCTGCCGTGAATACCGTTGATGCAAATAAGATTTGTTCCATACAATCACCTTGCCTTTATTGATTTGATAATACCTTACCCTCGCCATTTCACCTATCAATTTGCCCAAAAGAAAAGGGCATACGCCCTAATCGTTAAATATATTGTACAACTCACTGACCGGTGTATGATTGTGAATAGCCTCAATGGTTTTCGCAAGCATATAGCCAATAGAAATCTGTTTGATTTTTGGTTCGGCTCTTTTTTCGGGAGACAAAGGTATAGAATTGGTAATTACCAACTCCTTGATTTGTGAATCTCTGACACGTTCCAGTGCAGTTCCGGATAGAATGCCGTGAGAACATGCGCAATATACTTCTTTTGCGCCTTTTTCATAAAGCATTTTTACCCCACCCAACAGTGATCCGCCGGTATCAATGATATCATCCACGATAATACAGATTTTATCATTAACATCCCCGATCAGATTGACTGCCTCGGCAACATTCGGTTTGGTACGGCGCTTATCAATAATCGCAATGGTCGTTCCGGGCATCGAATCTGCCAATCGGCGTGCACGGGTCGCACCGCCATGGTCAGGTGATACGATAACCACTTCATCCTCAAAGTGTTTTGCGCGGAAATACTGACCAATCATGGAAACTGCGGTCAAGTCATCGATCGGTACGTTAAAGAATCCTTGAATCTGAGGTGCATGCAGATCCAGTGTCACGATCCGATCCGCACCGGCAACCTGAAGCAAATCTGCCATCAGTTTGGCGGTGATCGGCTGACGGGCACGAGCTTTACGATCCTGACGGGCATAACCGTAATAAGGCATAACGACGGTAACTTCTCCGGCCGAAGCACGTTTTAAAGCATCCAGGGCAACCAAGACTTCCATATAGCTCTCAGAAACCGGATTGCACGTCGACTGAATCAGAAATACATGCTTCCCGCGAACCGACTCTTCCGGTTCAACGATGATTTCGCCGTCTGCAAAATGTTTAACGGAACATCTTCCGCGTGGCATACCCAGATAGCCGCAAATCTCATCCGCCAAATCAATACTCGTGGTCAAGGAGAATACGATTGTGTCTTTTACCATATTAGTACCTCTTATTTGTTTTTATACTGAAAGCCGTAATTCACTTTATTTTCCTGACGTGCGCGGCCAATCGCCATTTCGCCGTCTTCAACATCCATATTTGCCGTCGTTCCGGCGGCCACGACCGCATCTTTACCGATCGTAATCGGCGCAATCAGATTGACGTTACTGCCAATGAATGCTCCATCTTTAATGATGGTTTTAAACTTATTTTTACCATCATAGTTGACTGTAACGACACCGCAACCCAAATTGACTTTACTGCCAACATCCGCATCACCAATATACGTCAGATGAGCACAACGGCTGTCATATCCGATCCGCGAATTCTTAAACTCAACAAAGTTTCCGATCCGGTTTTTCGATTCCACGATGGTTCCATTACGCAAATGAGCAAACGGTCCGATTTTTACATGATCATCCACACGGCTATCCGTAATGCGTGAACTGTCAATCGTATTAAAATTCCCGATAACACTGCTTATGATAAATGTCTGAGGCAAAATCGTGTTTGATTTACCGATGATCGTCCCTTTTTGAAGATATACCTGAGGGTATAATATCGTATCTTCCCCGATGACTACATCATCATCCACATAGGTCAATGCCGGATCAATAAATGTGACCCCTTGTCTCATCCACTCCATATTGATATGGTTCTGCAACCAGGCCGATGCCTTCGCTAAATCAATTCGGTCGTTGATACCCATG
>JANJWY010000002.1 GCA_024709285.1 Erysipelotrichaceae bacterium | reverse complement strand
GCGAGGGCAAGGGCCTAAAGATCGGCTACTTCGCCCAGCACCAGCTGGAACAGTTGCGGCCGGACGAGAGCCCAAAGGTGCATTCTATGTGTTTCCAAATATTTCAACGACCGGATTGGGCAGTGAGGATTTTTGTGAGAGACTGTTAAAACAAAAGCAGGTGGCGGTCATTCCCGGCAATGCCTTTGGTCAGTGTGGAGAGGGATTTATCCGGATTTCCTATTCGTTTTCACTTAAACATATCATTGAGGCCACCAATCGCATGGAAGAATTTATTCAAGAACTATCTCAAGGATAGTTCTTTTTATTGAGATTGAATATTCGGTATTTTTCGTTTGACAATAATTACACAAACTATTATACTTTTAAAGTAAACTGTCAGTTTACTTAGAGGTGTCATGACGAAAAGATCAGATAAGAAAGTTCGATTGCGTGAAGGAATCATCGATGCGGCACAAACGGTATTCTTTGAAAAGGGATATCAAGGTTCAACCATGGATGATGTCTGCCGTTGCGCCAACATCAGTAAACGTACTTTGTACGTGTATTTTGCCAGCAAAGAGCAATTGACCATGGCTGTTTTAAATCGGGGCTTTGATGTGCTTGTCATGCGATTTCAAACGATTGAAGAAAATGATGTAATTGAACGACTGAATTGGATCATACGGACCTTCGTCCGTTTCAGTATCGAACATCCGGATTACTTCTTGTTGATTGCTCAATTTGAGAATCAAAGCGAAGTTTTCATCAGTCCTCAAGATGATGCGGTCATGGAGGTTTACCGAAAAGCCAATCACATGTTCAATATTCTGCATAAGTGTTTGAAAGAAGGAATGGAAACCAATGTGCTGGCCGATCATGTGGATCCAATGAATGCAGCAATCATTCTATGGTCATCACTGTTTGGAATCTGTACGACGATGATCAAGAAGCGTCATTATATGAAGTATGAGCTGAATCGCTCTGCAGAGGAAATCGCAGAGGATACACTTGCATTGCTTCGTTATGCACTGTTAAAAAAATCAGGGGAGAATTTATGAAAAAGGAAAAAATATTTGCCTATCTAAGTGTATTGGTTGCATCAAATCTGATGCAAATCGTTTTACGACCGTTGCTTCCATGGTCATCCTTGCAGTTTGCGGGATTCCACGTTTTAATGGGATTGATCATGGTACTGATCAGTGCTTGGGGTTTTAAACGTTTACTTAAGTTGAATCTTGTACTGATGTCGGTTAATGCCGCATATATGCTGACCACTGTTTTAGCAGGCTCAAAGCAATATACATTATGGTTTGATCAAAAGTCGTTCATTGGCCAGTTTGGCGGCTCAATACTATTGAAACTGATTGCCGCAGGTCTTGTGGTTATACTGTTGATTGTCTTGTTTGCAGATCGCAAGTCAGCATATCTGGCTATGGGCAATCTGAATGTCAAGGCAGAGCGAATCGGTTGGCTGGGCATTGACGGAGATAAGATTTCGTGGGGGAAGTTAGCATTGATTTCCGCTGTATTGATTTCGATGGGAACCTTTTTAGGAACCGTGGTAACCGTAACCGGTTTTACTTTTGTAAGGAATTTGGATTCATGGCTGTCTCTTTTGCCTTATATATTGCTGTTTGCGCTGGGCAATTCCTTGTTTGAGGGCATTATCTACCGCAACACCGTTGTATCATCGCTTTCCGGAATTTTTGAAAAAAAGGACATTGTCATGCTCGGGGCGATTTTCTTTGGGATCGCACATTACTATGGCGCTCCCGGAGGTCCGTTGGGAGTTGCGATGAGCACGGCATTGGGCTGGTATCTGTGTCAGAGCATAATTGAAACCAAAGGATTATTGTCCTCTTGGCTGATCCATTTCTTTCAGGATGTCGTCATATTCTCAGCAGTCATTCTTCTAGGCGGCTTTGGTTTATGATAAAAAAACTCGTTTATTTTGCAATCGCATTGGCCTTAATATTTGCAGTAGAGTCGATCAGTAAGTTCAGTTTCTATCTGGCAGACCTGATTCTTCCTTCACTTCAATTCTTTGATCGTGCCAACGCTTTCTTATACATCACGATTCACCATGTTTTCCAAGGATTGATTTCGCTTTTGATTATGTATGTTATATCTTTGCTACGTCAGATCTCCTTGGCTGATTTCGGATTGACCAACAATCAATGGAAATATTCGTTGAAAAGGGTCATTCAGTTTGCGTTGGTTTGGTGGGTCATTCAGCTTAGCGTCGGTTTTTATATGATGTCAAACGGAACGGTCGCTGACTTGTTCTCATTTGAGCTGACCGTGAAGAATTATTTGGGTTATTTCCTGTTTCAAATCCTATTGTCAGGTACCAGTGAAGAACTGCTCTATCGGGCTTTGCTCATCGGACTACTGTTATTTCTTGGCAATCAAGCCGGGTTTTCGAAAAAACTCAATATCGCATTGGCAGTTATGATTCCGATGATTGCATTTATCATCGGTCATGTATCGTATACGATATTTCCGTTTGCGATTCTTTCATACAATGTTTTACAATTACTGACTGTTGTGATTTTCGGTGGTTTCTATACATATTTGTTTATAAAAACAAAAAGTGTATTTGGACCCATCCTTGCGCACAATGTGCTAAATGGCATCATTGTGCTGTCCTCACTTATATTGACCTTTGTTTTTAATTGAAATACATCTTCGGTTTGGTTATTTTTCGGCGATGGGTCTTTATTGCTTCTGCTATGATATACTTATGTAAAGAACAATAGATCAGGAGACCGTATGATGAACATTGACACGATCATAGCCGCTTTGAATAAGAATGCGGATTGGGTAGATTTTAATTACACACGCGATGTAGTAATGTTTGGAGATTCAAACCAGAAGGTAAATAAGGTAGGGGTGTGCTGGGTAGCTACCATACCGGCAATCGAGCAAGCAATCAAGCAGGACATTAATTTTATCATATCGCATGAGAACTGCTTCTATGAAGAGGGTACCATGCTTCCCAGAGAACTGCTTGAAGCTAAAAAGGAGAAAATGGAGTTACTGAAAAAGCATAATATCTGTGTATATCGTTGTCATGATGTCTGGGACAAAATACCTATCGTTGGAGTTTCTGACACATGGGCTTCGATCATTGGGTTGCCTTTTGTTCCAAGAGATATTCATTCCTATAATTCATTTGCAACTTTCGAAAGCATGACAGTAGAGATGATAGCAAAGAAAATCGCAAATGCCCTTGCACCTTACGGACAATCATCAGTAACGGTATTGGGCAACCTTAATAAACAAGTGCAATCATGCGGTATCGGTACCGGAGCTGCCACGGATGTTTTCGCGCTTGTGCGAAAGAATATGGAGTGCGTCGTTTTGAGTGATGATGGCAGTAACAACTGGATTGCCGGTCAGTACTGTATCGATCAGGACATTCCGCTCATTTTGGTTCATCATTCGGTGAGTGAAATCCCTGGTGTCCAAACAATGGTTGGTTATCTTCAAACGCTATTTACTGATTTACCGGTTGAGTATCTTGAAGAAGGATACAAATATCATTCGGTATCTGATCATTGATCTGAATAAGAAATTACAAAACCGTTTCCTGAAAATATGAAAACGGCCTAGAAATAAACAGATTCATCAGCGACGGTTCGTCGCTCTTTTAATGAGAATATTTAAGTAAAAGTGAATATGTGAAAAAAGAAAGAACTGTAAATCCAAAGAACATTATGATTTCAACCCAACTCACACTGACTCCTTGAAGCATCATATTGATAATCATCATAGAGATAGCGATAAGCATTGCTATTCCTTTGACAATTAAGACACTGCTTAGAAGGTATCCCAAAGGCTTACGTCTTATTAGAAGGTAGGCCGTAACTAATCCGGCAGGAACGATGAATCCCAAATCCATGCCTTGAATGACAAGTGTCGTATAATGTTCCAATCCAACAGGAACTGCACCGCCAAACGTCGGAGCCAATTTTCCTAACCAAAGCAATGCAAGCAATATTGAGATAGAAATCAAATAACCGCTGATCCACCGTACAGGAAATTTGTCGGAAAAGCGGTGAGTGATATCGGATAGATCAAAGGATGTCATTGCTATGATGAATGCAAACAGGCTTAATGACATTAATACCGTGTATATGATAAACAGGGGATTATAACTCCACAAAAAAGTATAGGACATATAGGTATACAGGAAATAGCCAATCAGCCCTGTCAAGGTAAGTTGTGCCCGAAATGAGTTTTTAACGGCAAGGAAAAGAGCAATGAGTGACGCCGGTATCGCAAGAAACAGGGTAACCATATCCGATGCTATCCCTTGGGCAACGACAGAAACGGAATCATTTTTATATATTCCCGTACCATAAACCGTGACAACTTCTCCGGTTATGGCGGTATAAGTTGTGTGTTGGGGATTTTGTGATGTCAGGATTCCGATAATGCTCACGGTTGCTGACAGAAGCAGAATCATAATTACGAGTACAAATAAAGTCTTGTTTCTTTTCATAAATCCTCCACAATCGTTGTTGTGATTTTGATAATAATGCTGACGTTTTGAAGTGTCAATGAAAATGTTGACCAATCAAAGCATTTTAAATCCAATATTAATTATTAAGAGTAAAAGAATGCTCCGGCAATCTTTTTATCCTAAGTTTTCCTTTGCAGCTTCCAATATGGAAAGCACTGCCAACACTTGTTCATCTTTAACGATTTTCGGATGTCCATTGTGAATGATTTCATGTAAGTCATCATACAAACGACCATAATCCGTAACTTCAGAAGGAACCTTCTCCGTGATGTGTTCCCCTAGTTCATTTATATAGCTCAATGTTCCCCATTTCGATTCGTCTTCGACTCTGAAACTGGCGTGAATCGGCTCAGAGGATTTAACCGAAGAAAGGTGACCTTGGGACTGCTTTGTAAAGGATCCTTTTGTGCCATGAACCAAAAAGCGGGGATAGTCGATCATAACATACAAACTTGAGGCAATCGAAACTTTCATGTTTCCATAGCAAAACTGAAGGTCAAAGTAATCTTCAGCACCATCCTCATTAAAGCTTCTTACGTCATAATGAACTCGCTGAGGAACACCGAAATGAGATATGATCTGATCGAAATTATGTACGCCCAGACTGTAGATGAACCATCCTTTTTCACGAGGTCCGTTCTTCACAGAATCATATGGTTTATAGTAATCATAATGAGATTCGACTTCTATGATATCTCCTAGTTTACCGCTTTCCAACACTTTTTTAAGCGTTAAGAAGTCAGCGTCATACCGGCGGTTATGATTGACATAACATATAAGACCCTTCTCCTTAGCTAAATCGAAAACCTCTTTCGCTTCTTTTTCGGTGGGTGCAAAAGGTTTTTCGACAAGAACATGTTTTCCTGAGTTAAGAATGATTTTTGCATAATGAACATGAGTTGCATCGGGAGTATTGATGACGATACAATCAATTTCCTTATCTGTAAGTAACTCGTTCAAATCATCGGTGAAATGTATTTCCGGATATATTTTTTCGCGTTGACGTTCAAATTCTGTATCACGATCTTCTTTGCGTCGATATACACTTTTGATTTTTATATGGCTGCGATGACGGATGTATGGTAAGTGATAGCGAATCACGCTATTACCAAAACCGATGTATGCAATTGTGAGCATGGCAGACCTCCTTTGTACTATAAAAAGAATAACACGTATAGGTTCGATTTGAAAGATTTCAAAAGAAAAACCGGATTTCTCCGGCTGATCATTTTTTCTATTTTCCTTTGTAGAATATTTGTGCCCAGTGATAACGGCCGGTCTCACTCTTGGTGATTCCTATGCCGATATCCGTATAATTGTCGCTTAACAAATTTGCGCGATGTCCATCTGATTTCATCCATGCGGCAACGACTTCGGCAGGGCTCTTATAACCCAAAGCCAGGTTTTCGCCGATGTATCTATATGAGAAGTCCGGATCGTCGAATACAGTGAAGAAACGGCTGCCATCGGGACGGGTATGAGAGAATGAAACAAGAAGTTCTTCGGAACGGGTTTGTGCACCGGCAGCAATATAATTATTGTACTTTAATATAGACTTACCGGCTTTTTCACGTTCAATATTGGTTAAACGGGCGACTTCCAATTTCCAATCGGATTCAGGAGTGGAAGATACAGCCGATTTGATTGTAAGTGTTACTGAATGCTCAAATCCGCCATCCTTGGAAGTAACGGTAATCGTAACGCTTCCGGCAGATTTTGCTGTGACTGCACCACTGGTAGATACTGTTGCAATCGCTGCATCGGATGTCTTCCAGGTAACCGTTTTATCAGTTGCATTTGACGGACTTACGGTGGCGGTTAATGTAGTTGTCTTGTTGATGAACAAAGATTCAACTGAGGATGATAGTGTAACACCGGTTACTGAGACGATGGCAGAAGTCGGTGTGGGAGTCGGTGTGGGAGTCGGTGTCGGAGCAGGGGTTGGAACGGGTTTTACTGTTGTAACGGGCTGAACCGGTTTTTCTTCCTTGACTGCTGCAACTTCAACTACTTCTTTCTCAGATATCGTGATTTTGAAAGTTGATTCAAGTTTTGCTGATTCACTATAAACTCTTACAGTCACAACTCCGGCAGACAATGCCATCAGATAACCGTCTTGATCGACCGTAGCCAACAGATTATCAACGCTGTAAACCAAGTCTTCCGGTAAAAGGGAAGGTATGTTCGCTGTAACGTTCATTTGTATCGTATCACCGATGGTGAGCTGATCTTTTAAAGCACTTAAGTGCAAATAGGAAAGCTGAGGAACTACACTCTCCGGTTTGACCTGATTGACCAGATTATTCTGAACGACTAAAAGATTATTTTGTTCGCTTTCTTTTGCGATTGTTCTTGGTTGTGCAACGATAATGGCGATTGCTGAAATCAAGATCAACGAAGTTAAGATGGCGACTAATTTTTTAAACATTGCTTTCCTCCCGTGTTCTGAAAAAAAGAACACTTCCTTTGGAAACTGGCTGCCACCCCGGATGGGAAGGCCCTATAGCTTTGCGTCCTACTCTTTCGAGAAGTTTGCCGTTGTCAGTAAATTGTTCAGCATTCTTGGGAGATGGTTCATAGAAAGAAAAAGAACAATCTCTTTGGAAACTGGCTGCCACCCCGGATGGGAAGGCCCTATAGCTTTGCGTCCTACTCTTTCAAGTAGTTTGCCTTTATCAGTAAAATGTTCGAAAAACCCCAGATACAAATAAAATGAAAAAAGAACGTCATTTTGGAAACTGGCTGCCACCCCGGATGGGAAGGCCCTATAGCTTTGCGTCCTGCTCTTTCAAACAGTTTGCCATTTCATTTGGTTGTTCTTCGTATTGAAATATTAACATAGAATACTATTAAAGAAAAGAGATTTACGTTAATTTCTCTGTTGAAATGGCATGATTTGTCAATAAAATGTTATTAAGTACACACACTTTGTAACTTTCTTAATTGAATTCAATGGAAAATCTATTTGTACGTTGTGTTTAGTGAAATTTCTTGCAGGCTTGATCACTTCATGTTTTAGCTTTTTGAACTACACTTCCTTAATATATGACATATCGCTGATACGCTTGATGATATGTTTGCCCTCAGGGGTTTCAGTCATAAAGCTGACACCACCTGCCATACCAAATATTTCAGCATGATTCATAGACTCAACAGCAAGCCCTAACCACATGGCATTAAAAACGCTTAACAAATCACCGTGAGAGACGATGATAATGTTTTCATCATTACTAGCAAGGATTTGTTGGTAGAAGGGGAGTAATCGATTCCATTCATCCCTGCGGCTTTCAGCATCAGTGAACATGCGGTCATCCACTGTTTTCTCTTGACACTCCATATTATCTCTAAGCCATTGAACCGATTGGCCTACACATTTTCCAAGATTGCGTTCGCGAAGTGCTGTTGTGTAACTGGGAGCCAGGTTCAGATACCGTCCAACTGTTTCAGCTGTCTGTTTAGCCCGCTTCAAATCGGATGAGTAAATAACGAAGTTTTTATCGGCCAACTCTTCGGCCAGCTTTCTCCCGATGCACTCTGCCTGTTTTCTGCCTTTTTCAGACAGGTCCCAGTTGGTCCATGATCCTACCATCCCGTTGGTGTGGTGAATTGACTGGGTATGTTGAATTGTTATTATTGTTTTCATTTTGCCCCCTGATGCAATTTCATAATTGCTCTTTTAAGTCTAAATTGAAAATCACATTTTAACAATGATTTTTGTTGAAAAAAGCATGGAATTACTCATATTGATGGGACATAAACTCCAATTTTTGATAAAATCATCACTTAAAACAGTGCTTTCTTTCTTAGATTTTCAGTTAATTTTACATTAGTTTTCTTGATTGTGTTTTTTCTGTCACATTAGCAGATAACCCTTGAATTGTTACGGAAAAGGTTGTACTCTAGTGATATAAGCATTTGGAGGATTTTATGAAAATTGCGGTTGTCATATACTCCTATACAGGTAATTCCTTTTCTATCGGGCAAAAAATCGTTCGATTTTTGGAAAGTCAGAATCATGAAGCGCAGTTGATACGTGTCAATGTAACCGATGATCAACCCAGCAAAACAGATGTTCAGCTCGGTGATATCGAGTCCGTAGCACCATTTGACAAGGTTATTTTTGGATCACCGGTCCGGGCTTTTTCGTTAGCTCCGGCAATGGTGAAGTATCTGAAACAAGTTGAATCTTTGAGCGGAAAAACTGTCAGCTGTTTTGTGACAAAACAGTTGCCTTTTTCTTGGACCGGTGGCACATCTGCATTGAAGAAAATGATTTCTTTATGTGCAGAGAAGGGTGCAGTCATTGATAAAACAGCAATTATAAACTGGTCGAACAACGATCGTGATCGAATGATCGATGACTTTATTTCTAAAATCTGACAATCATGAAACGTTGGATAAAAGTACTGCTTGCGGTATTATCGGTATTTTTGATTATAAGTATCACTGCTTATTTCGTTATTGAGGGAAACCTAAAGAATTTAAAGTACATAGTAATTGATCCTATTGAACTGTCAGAAGTTGAAGATGGTATTTACAAAGGTAAATACAGTTCGATTCCGGTGTCGGCAACGGTTCAGGTATCGGTTGTTGATCATAAAATAGTATCCATTGAAATCATTGAACATATCAATGGTCAGGGAAGTAAGGCTGAAAGCATCATTGATGAGATCATCCGTACGCAATCGATCGATGTTGATGTGATCAGTGGTGCTACATACAGCAGTCAGGTTATCAAGCAGGCAATTTCCAAAGCGCTCAGATGATTCACTTGTGAAAACATTACTTTTCGACACTATATGTATGTAAATTGTCGAATTGTAAATATTCATAGTTAAGCGCTTTCATTTATACTAACAGTGTAGGGTTTTGTGAGACATCGGGATATGCATGATTCATTAATGTCATTTTCCGAAACTAAATTTGGATTGAACCAGCATCGGCAACCGGGCAAAGAAATTCAACTTGTTGAAAATTATCAATGATGGCAATGAGTGGTTTCTGGGTGTTGATCTGGTCAAGATAGGCGAAAGCTAAGAAAGGAAGAAAGAATATGAAGTTTATCAGAGGTGTACTTGGGTACATGATAGCTGGTATGATCGTTATGTCCGTATGGGGACCTTTCGCATCATTAGAATCACTCGGCATTATCGGCGGATGGTTGGCTGCATTTGCTATCATCGGACCAATGTGGTTTATGAACCATTTCCTTGGTTTAATTCACCACGAAGAAGGATCCAGTTTTGTTGACATGGGGTTAGGTATTGCATTAGTTGGTATTTTCCGCGATGTATTCTTGACTGCAGACTTTGCTACATTTGTAGCAGCTGTTCCTACGATGTTGTTAGTATCTCTCGGCGCGGCTTTAGGAGGCTTTACAGCTGCTAAAGTAAGTGCTGATATGGCTAAAGGAGGTAAAGCATAATGACATTCCCAACATTGCCTTTAATGGTCGCAACCGTATTTGGCGGTTTCTTGTTCCCGTTCTTGATTTGGCTCCTTTGGGGAAAATTAGTTGAAAACTTTGGCACATTCGGCGGATGGATGGCTGCATTGTTTATCGTTGGTACAACATGGACCATTAACCACGGTGTCGGTTTGATTACTCAATCCGGTGGTTCTTGGGTTGACATGGGGCTTGCTGCTGGTGTCGGTTTACTCGTTGCTTCTACTGTTAACGGCGGTAAATTCAGCAAAGCTGTTCCTAATATCCTTGCTGCAATCGTCGGTGGCGTATTAGGCGGATTAATCTTATCATTCTTCTTATAATAGTCTAATAAAGGAGGACAATTATGGAAAAATTCGTATTGGCAATTGATCAGGGGACAACAAGTTCCCGTGCCATTATTTTCGATCAAAAGACCAACATCGTTGGCGTAGCTCAAAAAGAGTTCACACAAATCTTCCCGAAACCGGGTTGGGTTGAACACAATGCAACCGAAATTTGGACCAGCGTATTGGCCGTTTTATCTGAAGTATTCATTACCACAGGTATCAAACCTGAACAAATTGCCAGTATCGGTATCACCAACCAACGTGAAACAACAGTTGTTTGGGATAAGAAAACTGGTTTACCGATTTACAATGCTATCGTTTGGCAATCCCGTCAAACAGTTCCGATTTGCGACGAAATCAAAGCTGCTGGTAAAGCTGATTTGTTCCGTAACAAAACCGGTCTAGTCGTTGATGCTTACTTCTCCGGAACCAAAGTTAAATGGATTTTGGATCATGTTGAAGGCAGCCGCGAAAGAGCTGAAAAAGGCGAATTGTTGTTCGGTACGATCGACACTTGGTTGGTTTGGAAATTAACAGGCGGAGCAGCACACGTTACCGACTATTCCAATGCTTCCAGAACGTTGATGTATAACATTTACGAATTGAAGTGGGACGAAGAATTATTGTCGATCCTAAACGTTCCGAAGGCTTTATTGCCTGAAGTTCTGCCTTCAAGTTATGTTTATGGAAAAACTGCTCCTTATCATTTCTTCGGTCAAGAAGTTCCGATTTCCGGTATTGCCGGTGACCAACAAGCCGCTCTGTTTGGACAAGCTTGCTTCCTTCCGGGTATGGCTAAGAACACTTATGGTACAGGATGCTTTATGTTGATGAACACAGGCGAAAAACCAGTTCCGAGTAAAAACGGTTTGGTTACAACAATCGCTTGGGGCTTAGACGGTAAAGTTGAATATGCATTAGAAGGTTCAATCTTCATCGCTGGTAGTGCAGTACAATGGTTACGCGACGGTTTACGTATGATCAGAACAGCTCCGGAATCGGAAGAACTGGCTAAACATGTTGAATCGACCGATGGCGTTTACGTTGTTCCGGCATTCGTAGGCTTAGGCGCTCCTTACTGGGATGACAAAGCTCGCGGTGCAGTATTTGGATTAACACGTGGTTCAACGAAAGAACATTTCGTTCGTGCTACTTTAGAAGCAATCGATTACCAAACTCGCGATATCTTGCAAGCTATGGAAATCGACTCGGGCATTAAACTTGCTGCATTGAAAGTTGACGGCGGCGCCGTTAAGAATGACTTGTTGATGCAATTCCAAAGCGATATCTTGGGTGTACCGGTTGAAAGACCAGTCGTTCAAGAAACAACCGCTCTTGGCGCAGCATTCTTGTCCGGTTTAGCAGTAGGTGTTTGGAAAAACAAGAGTGAAGTTACCCAAAACTGGAAACTTGACAAACGTTTCGAACCTAAGATGTCTGCTGAAAAACGTGAAGAATTGTACGCAGGTTGGGTCAGAGCTGTTAACGCTGCTCGCCAATTCTAATACAAACCCTCCGAAATCACCCCATCTTGAAAAGCACGGATTCCATCGTCCGTGCTTTTCTCTTTTATGGGTAAAAAAACACCTCTTTCGACAGATTTTCTGAAGTCAGAGGTGTTTTTTTGTTAGTTTAGTGTAATCAGATCTTGCCGGATCTTCTCAAGAACAAGATTGATATACTCGGAGTTGGATGGTCGTTTACCCAAATCCCGGTAATTCATATCCCTGAGGAAAACCTGAAGTGTCTTGTTGTTTTCGCCATAGGCCAGAGATAAACTGTGTCTCATTGCTTTGTCGACGTTAGCACTGCTGGTTCCAAAATGAGTTGCAACAAAGGGATAAATATTTTTGGTAATTGAGAAAACTGTGGTGTTTTCATGTAATAAATGATTAATAGCCAGATTAAAGTACTTGTATCCGAGGGTATGCGGCGGTAATCCGCTATCCAACAGAAATTTCGAAACGATACTGTTTAAATCCGAAGCCTTCGTAACTGTCAGCCCATTCTTTGAATCGGCTGAGTTGAGAAAGTCCTCTCTGAAGGAAATATTGGTAATCCGATGGGCAAGATATTCAAATGAATAGGGTTTAAGCATATAAAACGATGCACCTAAGTGGAACGCATATTTTACGATACTTTCCTGACTTAATTCACTGCTCATGATTACTTTGGTATTTTCGAGCAACTTCTCAGCATTGGCACGTTCCAAGAAGCCGAGCCCGTCAATTTGAGGCATGATCATATCCAAAAGAATAACGTCTGGTCGCAATTTGCGTAACTTATCCAAACCGTCGATACCATTGTATGCAACACCAATCACATGAATATCTTTATGAGGTTCAAGATAATACCTCAGCTTGTCACACATGTCACAGTCATCGTCAATAATCAATAGTCGAATGGTCTTCTCCAAAATGCCAACCCCCTTTCACTGAAAATGCTACTCCTTGATTTACTTATTTTCAACGGCTTGCATGCTGCGTGAAGCGATGATATTAACACCTAAACCGCAGACATTGCTGATCAAAACATCCTTTGCTTTAACTGGGGCTTTCACTACAGTTTTATTGATTTCTTTCATGACATCAAACAGTTTACTTTTCGGAATATCCGAAGAAGTAATGACTGGCAGACGATCATAGAAAGCACCTTCGATCTTAATCGTGGAAGTCAGCATGCGCGTTGGATTTGTCAATTCTTTACGAACATAGTTTTCACCGCGCGGACACGTATGGCCTTCTACCTTAGTGATGCTTCCATCTTCAGCCAAATCAAATGTTACCTTACAGCTCATCGGACAAACTATACAAACCATATCTTTCTTTTCCATTTATACCTCCGTAATTTCAATACTGATAGACTCTTTACAATCCATCAGGTCAGCTTTTGTTAATACCAGCTTTTCCATTTCGGCTGGCGCTAAGTGACGTTTCTTAACAGTTCTTAAAACGACTCCGTCTTTTTTGATGGTTAATGCAACATTTTTAACATTCTTAGTAACTCTAAACATACATTCTAAACTCTTATCGACATTTTCAACATTGATTTTATGTGGCACTATGTAACCAATACCATCTTTAGCAACGCAATTAAAGGTCTTGCCCGGTTTTAACTCATTTTTCAAATACTTCGCAGCAGCAATGCCAGCTTTACGGCTTTCCAATGAAACAAAATCAACCAAGTCGTGTACATGTAATACGTTGCCACAGGCGAATATGCCTTCAACACTGGTCTGATAAGACTCATTGACGATAGGTCCGCGTGTGCGTGGGTGAATTTCAACATCTGCTTCCTCGCTTAACGCATTTTCCGGAATCAAACCCACTGAGAATAACACTGTATCAACATCAAAGTATTTTTCCGTCCCTTTAATCGGTCGGAAATTTTCATCAACCTGGCTGACCTCCACTTGTGATACCCGATCCAAACCTTCAATGCGAGTTATCGTATGACTCAAAAACAGTGGAATATCAAAGTCAATCAGACATTGCTTAATATTACGAGGCAGACCATTAGAGTAAGGCATGATTTCCGCAACACCCAATACTTCGGCACCTTCCAAAATCATACGGCGGGCCATAATCAAGCCGATGTCACCACTGCCTAAAATGAATACTTTCTTGCCAACCAGATAGCCTTCCATATTTAAATAACGTTGAGCTGTACCGGCACTCCAAATGCCAGCCGGACGGAAACCCGGAATCGCAATCGCACCGCGAGTACGTTCACGACAACCCATTGCCAGAATAATGGCCTTCGCCTTAATGGTCACATAGCCCTCAGAAGGAGTAACATATTCAATGACTTTATCATTGGACATATGGGTGACCATTGCATTCAATTTATACTGAATTTTATTGTTGACGATCAAATCAACAAACCGTTCGGCATAAGCCGGACCAGCCAACTCTTCTTTAAACTCAATTAAACCGAAACCATTGTGAATACACTGTTGCAAAATACCGCCCAGTTCCTTATCTCTTTCGAGAATCAAAATATCACGGATACCTTGATCATATGCGCCTAATGCACTTGCCAATCCGGCGCTTCCGCCGCCGATAACTACTAAATCGTACGTTTTCATCGCCTTACTCCTTCGTCTTTCCGACCAACATTTTAGAATCATCGCTATCCAACAAAATATCCAACGGTGATTTATTTAATTCCCTGGCCAATATTGCTACTACTTTCGGTTCACAGAAACCACCCTGACAGCGACCGGCTCCTGGACGGACACGGCGCTTGACAGCTTTAACGGTCTTAGCACCTGCATTGCGATGAATGATATCAACGATTTCACCTTCACTGACATGCTCACAGCGGCAAATCATTTGAGCGAAAGCAGGATCCTTTTGGACCAATGCATGTTTTTCATCATAATCCATCCGGTTGATAATGATCCACGGACGACGTTCAATACGCGATTCTTTCTTAGTCAGATCAAATTTCTTAGATATGATTTCATTTAAGACATATTCGCTGATGGCCGGTGCGCTTGCTAAACCCGGAGACTCAATTGCAGCGACGTTGATAAAATTCGCAACATCACGGGCTTCCTCAATAATAAAGTCATGGGTTGAACCTGTCGGACGTAAGCCTGAGTATGTTCGGATCACTTGGTTCAAAGGAATGTTTTTGAGAGTTTTAAACACTTCTTTACGAATATAATCTAAAGCTGGTTGTGTATTGTCAATGCCTTCCTTATCATCAACTAACTCGGAGTTAGGACCTAAAATGACATTATGATGAATGGTTTTTGCAACCAATACACCTTTTCCTTTTTCAGTGGGAATTGGAAATATCGTCCTATGAACAA
Organism: Erysipelotrichaceae bacterium; assembly: GCA_024709285.1. GTDB lineage: Bacteria > Bacillota_I > Bacilli_A > Erysipelotrichales > Erysipelotrichaceae > UBA2227. The sequence goes on along the minus strand of JANJWY010000002.1, from coordinate 3,880 downwards.
ATGGTGTTGTTTGTTTATCAAGAACATAATATTCTCCACGTCGAGGAGTAATAGTAAACAACTTCTTATCACTAACCAAATTATAGATATCGTCAGCATATACGCCGGCTGCATTAATGACAAACTTTGACAAGAATTCACCTTTGGTTGTTTTTACAACAAAATGGTCTGCCTTCTTCTCTATAGAAACGACCTTATTGCCTAAAAACAGTTCAACACCGTTATTACAGGCATCTTCAACAGCAGCAATGGCAACTTCCCAAGGTGAAACAATGCCTGTCGTTGGCAAATCAAGAGCTGCAATGACGGAATCACTTAAATTAGGCTCTCTTTTATGGGCTTCTTCAGCAGAAATTATGGAACAAGGAATGTTACGGGATAATGCCTGATTGTATAGAAAGTTCAATTGTGGCAGTTCTTCTTCATCAACGGCAACGACAAAGCACCCATTGCGCTCAAAATCAACTTTCAGTTCCTTGCACAAATCCTCATAAAGTGCATTTCCGCGCACATTCAACTTAGCCTTCAGCGTACCTTCCTTCGGGTCATGACCGGAATGGATGATTGCGCTGTTAGCACTGGTCGCCTCATTGGCAACATCATTATCTTTTTCTACAAGAGCTACACTACATTTAAACTTCGAGAGATCTCGGGCAATCATGGCACCAGAAATGCCAGCCCCGATTATTAGGAAATCATACATATTATCTTTTCCTCCATACGACATAAAAAGACACCAGAAAGATAGAATATAGTATTCCGAAATCTCAGGTGTCTCTGATCGCATATTAACTTGTACCTATATAATACTGCAATCGCTTTCAAATGTAAACGATTGTGAAAAAACTAGCTAAATTTGTGAAAATAAAATTAATATGTGAAAATACACTGTTTTTGTATGTTTCTGCATTTTATAGTAAAATACAAATGGGTGATAACATATGAAAATAGTAATTCTGGATGGATATACATGCAATCCACACGATTTATCGTGGGGTATGTTTGAGAAGTTAGGAGAACTGACGGTTTATGATCGTTCAAAACCAAGTGAAGTACTTCAGCGCGTGAAGGATGCGGATGTTTTGTTAACGAATAAAACCGTTTTAAATAAAGAAATAATCTCGCAGCTGACACTTGTAAAATACATCGGTGTTCTCGCCACCGGATATAACGTTGTCGATGTCGCGGCCGCGAAAGAAAAAGGAATTGTCGTAACCAATGTACCTGGATACAGCACGGCTTCTGTCGCCCAGCACGTTTTTTCACTGTTGCTTGAGATTACGGCAAGAGTCGGACATCACGATCAAACTGTTAAATCCGGCCGTTGGTCAAACAGTGTCGATTTCTGTTATTGGGATTATCCTCTGATGGAGTTAGCCCATAAGACATTTGGTGTTTTGGGGTATGGCAGAATAGGCAAGCAAACCGCTGTCATTGCCAAAGCCTTTGGCATGAATGTCATTGCATACGATCGAGGCAGAACCAATCATGATGGCATCGTTGAAAAAGTATCGCTTGCCCAGTTATTTACGCGAAGCGATATCATTTCTTTGCATGTGCCCTTGTCCGATGATACCAGGGAAATTATCAATAAAAACTCTTTGTCTATGATGAAAGAGGGAGTCATTCTGATCAATACATCCAGAGGACCCTTGATCAATGAGAGTGAGTTGGCGCAAGCGCTAATTTCAAAAAAAGTAAAAGCCGCCGGTCTTGATGTGCTTACTCAAGAACCGCCGACTATAGATAATCCGCTAATACCACTTGAAAACTGTATGATCACGCCGCACATTGCCTGGGCTCCTATTGAGGCAAGAGAACGACTTTTACATATTGCGGCTGATAACATAAAGAAGTTTCAAGAGGGAATTGAACAAAACAGAGTCAACTAATATCAAACGGTCTTTTGATGGCCAACGAATCGGTCCAACGTATTATCCGTAGGAATTATGATCAAATGATTTTTGGCGCGAGAGAAAGAGACATAACACATATCGTGCCATAATTCTTCATTCGCCATGCTTCGCTCATCATCCATTTCACATGCAATCACGATGCTCGACTCCATTCCCTTAAACCGTCGGTTGGTTTCGATTCGGACAGTGTTTTCTATACACACATTTTCAAAATATGTAAAACTGACATGTTCCATTGTGAAATCTTTTAACCACGACTTATTGACCGATTTCATCGTAATGATTGTAATATCCGACGGTTTAACGCTGTCATTTATAAGTAATTTATTGATTTCATTTCGTAATCTGGAAAAAAGTTCTGCCTTGTTTTGATGATTGACAGGTTCGGTTATGGTAACGATCCGACCCAAAGGTCCGCGATGACTCAATTCGAATGGCTGATAATAGTGAGGTTTGATAAAATCAAAGATAAACTTCGTATTTCGCAGATTAGTGTCCAAAACCAATTGCGGGATGTCCTGAGGTGTATTTAAATCCGAGCGGATGATCTTCTGATTGGCATCCCAGAAATAGTATATCAAACCATTGTCCTTCAACAGAAACAATAAGATTTCCAGTTGAATCGCCGTGAAGTCCTGGGCTTCATCAATGATGATACAGTCGAACAGCTCGATTTCTTTGGAAAATACGAGATCTCGAAGGGAGGGATCATCATACAAAATATCATCTGAAAGAGATTTACCCAGCTGATCGTGGATAAACGGATGGAAATTTCCGGCAATCAGATTCTCTTTTCCATTGGCGAACTTTCTGAAATTTTCACCAAGAATCTGATTATAACAAACCAAAAGCGTACGTAAGTTTGCTTTAGCGCTTAACTCGGCTTTACGGGTTGCCAATAACGTTTTTCCGGAACCCGCACAACCGAAAATCGATGCCTTGGGAAGATATCGGATTAAATCCAGATAACGATACTGCTCTTCACTGAGTTCAAACACGATTTTTTCTTCATCACTGATCCAATGCGAAAGCTTACGATCCAAAACAAAACTAGGAGCATAAGCTCTTTGAAGGTCATTATGTACTTTCTGAGTCAGTTTTTGACTAAACAGTTTATCTTCTTTGAAATAGTCAAGAACTTTTATTACTTGCTTACTCAAGTCGTAACAGTGATGCTCATAAAGAGTAAATTCCTTTTTAGCTTCAAAGGGAAGATTGCCTTGAATGCGATTAACGTCTGTGAATATTACACAGTAGCCAATATTGATGTTGTGTTGGATGTCCTCATCACTTAAAGAATGCCACCCGGGAAGCTGTGTGACAGCTTGGATGAGTGCATACTTGTTATTTCGTGCCTGATGAAAAGGATTGGTAATATCATGCGACTGTAAGTCACCATCAGTGGAGGTCCATACAGAGGTTATTGGATCGTATTGAATAAATACCCCGCCTTTGACTTCTATAATCAGTATGCCATTCATCGGATGAGTACATATAAAATCTGTTTCGCCATCGCGACGCCTGCTGTTTGCCGACGGTTTGCCGTGCCAGTAAACACTATGATAAACGATCCACTCATTATTCAGCTGATCCTTAAGCAATTGAAAAAGTTTGGCTTCACCTCGATCCTTTCGGACAAAGGTCTGCGGTAAAGCACTGGGATACATGATAGCCATAGATAACCTCGCTTGATATGATTTCATTATAAAAGAGCTAAGGATGTTAATCAATCTTCCCGGAGCAATCGCCTTATGAATTTGATAAAAATCACATATTTTAGCAAAGTTCATTATCGGATGTCCGCAAAAAGCCGTATAATGATAGAAAGGCAGGGGACATTATGACAGATATACTTATCGGACTAGTGATTGCACTTATGATCGTGCAATTGATCATTCAAATACAATTGTTAAAGAAATCAGCGGATGTACATCGCATCGAAGAGAAAACAGATCTTTTTTCCA
>JANJWY010000248.1 GCA_024709285.1 Erysipelotrichaceae bacterium | reverse complement strand
ACTTCAAAGTGACCGCCATGTTTTTCGATGATCCATTTCGCAATCGACAGTCCAAGACCGGAACCACCGGTTTTTTTGTCGCGCGATTCATCCGAACGGTAGAAACGCTCGAAAATGTGGGGTACATCCTGAGGTTTTATTCCGATTCCGTTGTCCTGTACGACAATATTAATCTGATTGCCTTCTTTAGAAAGCTTTAAGGCGATTTTCTCGTTTTGTGGTGAGTATTTCATCGCGTTGTCAACCAAAATCCGTAATACTTGTTTGATTAACTGTTTATCCGCTATGATCCAAATGGGATCCGATGGGTTAAACTCGTAGAAATGGCCATCATCAATCAACCGGGCTTCCTTGACGACTTCCGCCAACAGTTCACTGATATTGAAATTTTCCAGTTGCAGGCGAATGGTATCACTATCGCCTCGAGCCAAGAACAACAGGTGTTCAATGAGTGTCTTCATATGATCAGATTCACTCTTAATCGCAGTTATGGATTCGTTGAGGGTCTTCTCATCATCTTTACCCCAACGGTCCAACATATTGGCATATCCCTGAATTACCGCAATCGGTGTACGCAGTTCATGTGATGCATCTGATACAAATCGGACTTGTGCTTGATATGACTCATTGATACGCACAAGCAAGTCATTGATTGCACCCGCCAGCTCTCTCAATTCTTCCTGATCGTTTTTTATAAAAGTCTTCTGATCGAGTTTTCTAGCATCGATTTTACTGATAGCACCCGCCATGCTCTCAATATCCGTCTTCTTAGAAGAACCTAAATTACTCATGTCTTTTTGAAGATTCTTGGCAGATTCGGTCAATTGTGTGAGTGGCTTTAGCGCTTCAGCGATTCTGATATGATTCTGAGAAAATCTGGATACGATTAAAAGAAGTTCAAATCCAAAGAGGAATATCATAAGTCCGGATAAAGTTTGCAAAGTTTTGAATAAATCCCGGCTAACTTGAATATAACCGTTATCAAAAGGGATATACACTTGATACTCAATATTAAGAATTCGCTCCACAAGGGAAAGGTCTGTCCCATCCAAGTATCGAAGGCTTCGATAGCTTTGATCCGACAAGGGCAACCAACGTTGAATAAATTCCGGAAGCCGCCATCCTTTACTGTTATTTGCAAGTACAAATGAATAATCCAAATACGTCGAACTTTCTGTGGAGATTGACTGAGTTACTTCTGTCTGTTGAATCAGTTTTTCTATCGTTGAATCATTTTGATAAAGAGCATAGCCAAAAAAGATGAGTGATATCATAATGTTGATGGTAATCATTGCGGAAATCAATAATCCCATCATGGACAAGTTTAATTTGATTACAATGGAAGACCGGGTTTGATTGACCGATTTTACCGAACTTTCCGATTTCTTGGTTTTACTCATCTTTGATCACATAGCCAATGCCGCGAATTGCTGTAATGATCCGCAAGCCGAAAGGTTCTTCGATTTTCATTCGTAAATGCCGGATATAGACATCAATGGCATTGGTCGTTCCATCAAATTCATATCCCCATATTTTTTCAAGGAGAATCTCACGTGAAAGCACATGATTTTTATTTTCGAGCAGTATTTGCAATAAATCGAATTCCTTTTTGGTCAGTTCGACTGAAGTGCCTTGAATCAGGCATGTCCTCCGGGTAATATCCAGTGTGCAATCTTGAAATGTCAGTACCGTACTTCGAGTCGTTCTTCTTTTTCGAAGTGTCGTACGTATTCTTGCCAAGAGCTCTTCGATGGCGAAAGGTTTGGTCACATAATCATCTGCCCCGGCATCAAGTCCCATCACTTTATCAACAACGGAATCCCTGGCGGTTAGCAGGATTACAGGAACATCACTTGTTTGGCGGATCCTGCGCAACACTTCGACACCATTGATCGTCGGTAACATGACATCAAGGAGAATCAGGTCGAAAGGACGGGTTTTGATTTTATCCAACCCGTCCCGTCCATCCATGGACTTTTCAATCTGATAGCCTTCATGAGTCAACTCTAGTTCGACAAATCGGGCAATCTTCTCTTCATCTTCAATGATTAGAATTCTCTCCATGTTGTGGTTCATCTTTCTTTTGAATCTCTTTTGACAAATCACTCGCAGCCTTTGCGACGATTTCTCCGGCTTTTAATGTTACATCACTGACTTTATCAACTGCTTCGTTTACATTGGTTTTTTCAAGATCAGCCCCGCTAAAACGGTAGCCATAACCAAAGAACAGACCGATGACCAACAAAGGTAACATAAACCAGAAGGCAAATAAGATCAACAGGACAAATAAGGTCATCGGGATCATCATAACGACTTTCTTGTCCTTGATGACATCAAAGCGGTTGGTATTCCCTTTGTGCAATAAATCTTTTAAGAAGCGGCCTAAGTCTCTAAAAGTTTCATTTAGTTCGGAATCTTTGGACTTCTTTTCGCTTCTCTCAAAATCTTTCTTCTCTTCAGCTTTGGTTTCAACTACGGTTTTTTCACCTTGAGGTTGAATTTTCTGTTGTTTTTCTAACAGAATTACAGCCTCCAGAATGTCTCCATCGGTTTGTTCAAGAGCTTCTTTAGCTTGTGCATATGAAACTCCTGTATACTTCTTTAACTTCTCTACTTGTTCAATTGTAATCATGGATTAAATCCTCTCTTTCTTGATTGAACCCATTGTAACAATCTCAGATATAAATCCTCTGAATCTTCGATTAAATTATGATTAAATTTTAATGCTTTGTCTATATCAATAAGAAAATACGCATGATATAAATCACAACAAATGAAATCATGGATATGGAAATAAATATTATAAGATTCCTTTTGCCATTTATTACACATATAAAACCCCCTAAGAAACTTAGGGGAATCCATATCAATCCATAATAATATACGATTAAAAATGCGGTTTGAATCTCTTCTATCAATAGCATCATATGAACGCTTTGTTCTATGATGATCCGGTTGAATAAATTGATCAGCAATGAGGTAAAAAGGAAAGCAGAAACAAAACAAATCATACCATATACAAAGTCGCTGACTGTCTTTAGAAAGATTCGGGTTTTCACACAATCAACTCTTTTCTGTTTGTTATAAAGAAATTCCCAAAACAATGTTTATTGCAGAGATAGCTAACAGACAAATCACTATTCACCCCCTATTCTCTAAATTTGATTTCATCGCCGGCTTTGATTTGTCCGCCAACCAAAACAGTTGCGAAAATACCTTCGCGAGGCATAATGCAATCGCCGACCAAATGGCGGATTTCACATCCCAGATGACAGCTTTTTCCGATCTGCGTGACTTCAAGTAAAACGTCATTGATTTCAAACTGACTTCCGATGGGAAGTTTATGTAATTCGATTCCTTCGGTCGTTATGTTTTCGGCAAATTTTCCTGGCACTAATCCCTGTACTCCCAATGCAGTCATTTTGTCGATGCTTTCCTGTGCAAGCAAGCTGACTTGACGATGCCAGTCACCGCCGTGAGCATCTTTCACCAATCCAAAACCGGCTTCAAACTCTCCGACTTCAATTGGAGTTTTGATCACACCCTTTTTATCACTGATATTGATCGCTTTTACAATGGCCATTATGTCCCCCTGTTATTTTTGAGTTATCCTATGTTTCTTTACTAAAGGATACCATACGGATTATTGGATTTCCATGATAAAAAATAAAGAACCTTATCCGAAAACGACAAGGTTCTTTGAATTTGAGTCAGAAAAGGCAGTATTTACGTCTAGGCCGTGATTTCCTTATTGCTCGATGGGGCTATTGAAGTGATTCTTAATGCAAGAAGCGCTCCTATCAAGCTCAGAACACCGGAAATGACATAACTGTACGCATATCCTCCGGTAAAATCTCTGATGAGTCCTCCTACTAAAGGACCAAACACACCACCGATTCCCCAGGCAGTAATGACAAATCCATAGTTAACACCAAAGTTCTTCATGCCGAAGAAATCTCCGGTCAAGGCAGGGAAAACGGTTAACATTCCTCCGAATGTGAATCCTACAATCGCAACACCGATCATCAGAACGAT
>JANJWY010000200.1 GCA_024709285.1 Erysipelotrichaceae bacterium | reverse complement strand
AGCATATCGATACAGAGCTGACTAAAGTGTATAGTATTTATCGATTCCCCCATACCCTATATACTTGTTTTCCCTCGTTTTATTAATGAAATTTTCCAGACGTTTTCTAAACTCCAAAGGACGCTTCCTCGCTGCATCAATGTAGGCAATACGAATCCTCTTGTAGACTTCGGGGAAATTTCCATAGTTCTGCCAAGCCTTTTTATCGCTCCTGATTACTTCCAGAATATCCGCAGGAAATTCGTAGGGTGTTCTGATTACTTTTTGAATAGTATCAATGACCTTAGGATGTATCATTCCCTGGCTCTCAAGCCAAATCAGCCTTTCAATATTTGCTCTGGAGTATCCGCTTCCCTTTCTTCTTGGAGAAAACCGCTGAACTCTGTGTAATGAATCAAATTGCTTAATAGTGCTGTCAATCCAGCCAAAACAAAGGGCTTCTTCCACTGCGTCATTATAGGAAAGACTTTCTTCTACAGATTCTTTCTTCGGAAACACAAACCAAATCTCTTTCTCTTTTTCGAAGTTTTCAGAAAGCCATTCTCTCCAGATCTTCCGATCATTTGTATAAAGAGTTTTTAAAGGTTCCATTGATCCTCCTTATCTGCTGACAGTATTTCTATAGTCTTAGCCTAGACCCGTGACATTAATACTACAGTCTCCACATGGGTCGAAAGGACAGAACGAATGTTTTGGTGCCGCCCGTTCTTGGAAACATATTCAAGGCATTTTAGGCATTATCGGTCGATGGGAACATAAGGATTAATCTCCCATGCGACTTAACTTTAAATATAGATGTTGCTTACAACCTATGTATCAGAAAAAGTTATTGCATCGTGTTATTAGACAATCAGTATCATGAACCTCACCTACACAAGCATTCTTGTCTAACTTTGACACATTAATTGATAAATACAATAAATTCTAAAAAAGTTCATCTAAAAGAATATAATATCGAATCTTATCCCAATTAGGCTCTATTTCTAATTTTTCAAACAGCATATCTACATTGAACCCCTGATATTGCTTTCCAGTATACTTCCCATCAAAATTATGAAGTAAGCTACGATAACATAAAGCGATATCCTGCCATTTATCTGATATCCCTGTCTTTCCTAAATCAATGTATCCGGAAACTTTTCCATTTGCCAAAAATATATTGGGAAGACAAAAATCCCCATGGGATAATACCAACTCTTCCTCTGGCTTGTTATTGTTAAGCCATTCAAGAAGATGATCCGGATTTTTAAATCCATTTTCACCGAATGTGCCTGGCTCTACATCGTCCATATCTACAAGGTTATTTTCCACTGTATACTTTGCCATCTGCAATTTTTTCTCCAGATCACAAATGAATGGACAGTTACTAATATCTACCTTCCATAGCATTTGCAATCCTTCTGCCAACATGACAGTTAGTTGCTCCGGATTTTGCAGATATTTGTCTGAACAGGACGCTTCTCCATGTGCTTTTGTCATTAAAAGATAGCTCTTCTTTTCGTCTCTTTCAAATCCCAAAATCTTTGGTACCGGTAGCTTGTCCTGTAACCATTCCATAACATGATATTCATTCTGTGATTCTTCACTAATTGTTTGGATTTTTAGGACTTTATCATGAAACAAAAAAACTGAAGAATCCGACATTCCCACATCATCAATTAAATACTTTTCTTCACCAATCAGACTCTTGATTTTACCTGGTAAATCAAGCATTACTCACCATCCCCTTTAAAATAGCTGTTATGGTTCAACCACTTCACGTATTTTTTAAGATTATCTATGGTTTTGCTTCTGCTGCACATTTATCTGTATACCTCATACATAATAACATCTATTCTATCTCTTCATCCCTGCGAATTTAATCTATGAAGTCTACTCAACCCCACTTATTTTTTCAATCCATAGATATGTCCCCTCAAACACAAAACCTCACTATTGGTCGAATGGAAATGCTTAATAGATTGCAGTAAACCTAGAAAATCACTTACACTCTTGACATCAATACTACCGTCTCCACGTGCCTTGAGTCGACAAAAATGATGCTGTGAGGACACAGTGATTCCTTGGCGGAGGATAGAAATTTCTCTAAAACAGGATTATACTACTTAATAACTCGCTTGCTTTTGTTTACTTACTCAGCTTCCACAAAGCCATTGGATGATTTTTAATCCGCTCTAAAATTTTTTCATCTTCAAATAACAGTTCCGGAATATAATCACCATTTTCAAATCTATCCAGAAACTCTTTTTCAGCTTCTGTCAAAACCATTAAATCAGCAATATATGCTTTAACCATTTTCTTTGCCGTTTCCAGATCAAAATCGTCTTTTCTTTTTATCACTGGCATAAGGTCTGTCTTTATTTTTTGTTTTGTGATGGAATCAATTGCACTGGTATCAAAGGTCTTGTTGATCACTTTCGAAGATATAGCCGCATAAAAGACCACGGTCTTTCTAAGAAGGGTCCTTTCCGATTCATCAAAGAGTTCATAATGAATCATATTTCTAGCATCATATAAGTCCCTTGCTGCTGCCCTGCTCAGCAACGCATTGATCTTACTTCCATAAATCTCAATTGGAGCAAGGGTCTTAACCTTATGTCCTCCTCCAAAGTTTTCAGTAACGATTGGCCGTTCCTCTGCCTGCAACATATGAGCTCGTAGAGAATAGTTGATTTCAATCTTTATATTATCTCTATTTCCACTAGCTCCTATATAATCATACACCCAAGAGTCTAGACTGTGCGGGTTCTTCGTTTTTTCATTTTTCGTATAACCTTGAGAGATCATGTATCGATTAATTGTGCTGTTTATTAGCTCACGTTGATCAAGCATTTCTTCTCTGTTATTGTTGACCAAATAGTCCATGTCAATATCTACAGAAAGCCGTGGCAAATTGAAAATTGTCAGGTTAATGGCTGTGCCACCTTTCAGCGCAAGACTTTCTTTGAGAATCGGATTTGTATTCAGATATTCCAAAACGTCTGCAAGCCTTGTTACTTTCTCAAGGGTGTCTCTCACAAAACCCAGTTCTTCTGCTTTTTTACCAAGATAAATAATGTCATACCTAGACAAGAAGGTCACCACCTTGTTCTGCTATTTCAAATAATCCTTCCGGTATCATCAATTTCCACTCGCTATTATAAATGTTGTGCTGATTGGTCTCACTAAACAAATACCGTTTGCTTTTCCCAGTTTTCTCTTTACAACAATCTATAAAATCATTTGATAATTGCATATCTTTTTGATATTGCTGCAGCAGATAGCCAACTCTTTGATAAAGTCCTTGCGTGTTATAAATCTCTAAATATCTGAGAAGCTTTTTTTCGTCCAAAAAATGGATTCCCTCAAGGCAATTCAGAAGCTCCTCAAAACCACCTATTTTATTAAAGTCACGAATGCTATCGATCACTGTTCTTTCCAAGTCGGTAATACGAACACCTGTCGTATTCTTAGCTTCTACAACTCCTTCTTGCATTCTAGAAGCAACATATTTGTAAGTCATATGATCGTATTCAAATGCATTGAATTTTGATTCCGAAGAAACATAGAGCTCATAAAACACTTGATTTGCAAGTCCATAGTATTCAAACGCACTATGGTGAGAAATATAAGCCGTGTCCGTTATCGCACAGGCTATTTGATACCGCGTAGCCACAATTTGGCCAGTTACCGGATTTACCGCAGAATAGATGTTCTTTCGAACTTTTTTCATCAAACCCTTTTTCATCAGACGATCCAATAGGGAATATGCGGTATTTGAATTTCCTGTTAACTGTTCTACCTCAGTGATTGTAAAAACCGGATATTTTGCCAGTTGATTGTATACTTCCACTTTTTTCACCTCATTCAATTTTAATATTGGAACGTTATTCTTTATATTTGCATAATATCATTCCAATATTAAAACAATAATCTGGTTTAATTCTAGCACGTTATTCTTTATATGTAAAGAAAATCGTGACAAAACTAAAATAAACATTCATTGATGCCATTTGATATGTTTCCATATACAAAAGCCACTGAATGTCATCTACACTTTCAGTGGCTTGAACTATTGATATTACTATGTTTTATCGTCTTTCTAACTTCACTACCGTCTCAACATGTACCGTCTGAGGGAACATATCCACCGGTTGAATGACCTTAATTTCATACTGTTCTTTAAGCAAAGCTATATCTCTGGCAAGTGTTGCCGGATCACACGAAACATAAATCAATCGTTCAGGCGCAATCTCAATTATATCCGCAATCACTTCTGCGCTTAAACCTTTGCGCGGCGGATCAACCACGATCACATTTACTTTCTTACCATCATCCGCCAGACGTTTCTTTGTACCTTTGGCATCCATCGCCCAAAAGTCAATGTTCGGAATATGATTCAACATCGCATTGGCCCATGCATCATCAATCGCCGCTTTCTCCACATCGACCCCAATGACCTCATCCGCAAACCGTGCCAAAAATCCGCCGATCGTCCCGACGCCACAATACAAATCCAATAATACGTCTGTCTTCTTCAAATCCGCTAACATATATACCTGATGATAAAGTACTTCAGTCTGAATCGGATTGACCTGAAAGAACGAACGCAAGGACACTTTAAACTTCAACCCCATCAACTCATCTTCAATGAAGTTTTGACCAAACAAAACATCATCACTGTCCCCCATGATCACATTATCATCCCGGTTGTTTACCGTAACCATCACACTCTTAATATAGTCAAAACGCTTGGTCAAAAGTTCCACCAGTTTTTCCTGATGGTCAAAATGACGGTATCGCATAACAAATGCGACCATCACCTGCTTTGACTTAAAGGCCTGACGGATGATGATATGTCTTAACTGAGGAATCGGACGGCTCATTAAAAACGTCCGCATCCAAGCGATGATTTCATTTTGCTCCTTACTCTGTACCATGCATTCGTCCATATCAATGATCTCATGTGAATTCGTCCGATAAAAACCGATCTTCACACCCTCATTATCACACTTCACCGGAACCTGAACCTTGTTACGATAGAACCAAGGATCGGACATCGTCAGAATCGGACGAACCTCCGCATCTACTTTCGCAATCCGCTTCATCACCTGAACGACCAGATTTTGCTTAAACTCTGCCTGATGTTCTTTCGACATATGCATGATCTGACAACCGCCACACTGCTTCACTACTGAACAACGCGGCAACACACGGTCCTTACTCTCCTTAACGATCGACAGCCTGCGACCATAGCCAAAATTCTTCTTGACCAACGTCAAAACGATTTCCCCGCATTCCCCAATCATCATATCCTTCACAAAAACCGGAAATCCATCCAGTTTGACAACTCCTAACCCTTCGGAAGTGTAATCACTCACACAACCCAATACGACATCATTTTTTTTCATATACCTCAAAAAAAGGGCAGTGCCCTTTTATCCTCCGTCTGTTTCGTCATCGGCCGGCTCTTCAACGCCATTGATCCGATCATAAAGCTCTTGAACAAATTCCGGATTCTTTGGATCTGAGACCAACTGAATCAACGGTTCTTCCATAATGGAATTCAAAACGAAAATCAAATACTTATAACTATCCTCATCCTTGAGCTCAAGATTATTGTAAATATGAATCTCAAGATCATACATTTTGGAAGTCTCATTCATCTTAAAATAAGTCTCCGGCGGTAATACCGTTACCACTTGACTATAAAGCGTCGTCACCAAGGTCGTCAGCTGTTCCAACGTGATTTCATCACTGACATCAACACTGATACGCAAAGAAGCACTGATCAACGTGATCGACACATCATCGACCAACGCCTCAGCCGAAATCTTATTATCAATATCCACCAACTGCGCATCTGTAATGGCCGGATCTAAATCCATTTCATACCGCTTGCCAAACAACGGAGTTCCTGTAGCCGCAAAAGCATCATACAAAATCTTACCGATCGCCACGGTCGGAATCGCAATTAACACCAGACTTAAAATAAGAATGACCGTCGGCCAATGTATTTTTGAAATTTTTCTCTTTTTAACGGTTGTTTTCTTCTGAGTCATAAAAACCTCCCTACCGAAACTATTCTACAATAATTTCCTTCATATTGCACGATTTATCGTTTTGACAGCTCTTTTACCAACAGTTCACTCGTCATCGCCGGATTGGCTTTCCCCTTCGAAAGCTTCATGACCTGACCGACCAAAAAGCCCAATGCCCGATCTTTACCGTTTTTATAATCCTCAATCGACTGCCCATTGCCATTTAAAATCTCGGTAACCCACGCCAGCAGCTGACCTTCATCCGAAACCTGAGACATGCCCTTTTTCGCAACGATTTCCTTCGGAGCTTCCCCTAGAATCATATCCGCAAACACTTCTTTCGCTTGTTTACCAGAAATCTTACCATCACTGACCATGATCAGCAAATCAGCCATATGTTCAGGTTTGATCCAATCCGCAAATTTCTTGTCACTGCGCAGCTGAGCCACTGACAAGACCTCACTGATCAGCCAGTTTGCAGTAGCTTTGGCCGGGGCACCGAAACGGACGATTGCATCAAAATAATTCGACAAATCCAATCCGGACGTCAAAATCGAGGCATCATACTCCGACAATCCCAATTCGGTAACATAACTTTCCTTACGCTGACTCGCCGTTTTTGGCAATTGGCTCTTCACACGGTTATAAAACTCATCTGAAATCTGCACCGGCGGAATATTGGGTTCCGGAAAGTACTTATAATCCACCGCACCTTCCTTCTTACGCATCAGCACCGTCTTACGACTGGTCTCATCATATCGGCGCGTCGACTGAACAACGGACTCCCCTTTTAAATAAACCTCGGTTTGACGGATGATTTCCGCCTCAACGGCCCGAAGCACATTATTGACCGAGTTCAAATTCTTGATTTCAACTTTTGTTCCAAAACCCTCATATCCATACGGACGCAAGGAAATATTGACATCACAACGCAAAGAACCCTCTTCCATTTTGACATCCGAAATATCCCCAAACTCCAACAAAGATTTCATCTTCTCCACAAAGGCAGCCGCCTCTTTACCGCTGCGAATATCCGGTTCAGAAACGATTTCCACCAACGGTGTTCCCGCCCGGTTGAAATCAATCCACGTCACATCGCCATGATGAAACTGCTTGGCCGTATCTTCTTCCATATGCAACCGGTTGATACCGATTCGCTTACTTACACCATCTACCTCAATATCCACATATCCGCCTCTGCCAATCGGATGAAACTGCTGGGTGATTTGAAA
>JANJWY010000191.1 GCA_024709285.1 Erysipelotrichaceae bacterium | reverse complement strand
GAGTGCAATGAGGGGCAGGTATGGGAAGCCTTTCAGTTTGCGGCGCATCAGAAGCTGGATAATCTGATTGTGTTCATCGATGAAAATCACAAGCAGCTGGATGGATTGACGGTCGATGTCAATAATCCTTTTGACTTACGGGCGAAGATGGCGGCGTTTGGTTTCTATGCGCTTCGCGTGGATGGAAGCAGTGAAAAAGCCATATCCGAAGCCATCGATGATTGCTTCTCTCATCCGGGTCAGGCTTTGTGCATCGTTTTGGATACGGTCAAAGGTCAGGGTGTTGAATACTTTGAGAAACTGGCGGATAATCATCACATCCGTTTTGCTTCTGACAGTAAGAGTGAACTTGATAAAGCAATTGCTGTTTTAGAAGATCTTGTTTTAAAGGGAGGTGCATGTTAATGGCAATCGTATTTGCGAAAGAACAGAAACCGATTGAAATGCGGGCAGTATATCAAAATACCTTGTTTGAAATATTAAAAGAGAATCCAAATGTCGTAGTAATGGATGCTGATTTGGTCGGTGCTTCCGGAACTGCGAAAGTGTTCAAAGAATTTCCGGATCGCTGTATCAACATGGGTATCAGTGAGGCCAATATGATTGGTGCGGCAGCCGGTATGTCACTTTTAGGGAAAGTACCGATCATTCATACGTTTGCGCCATTTGCGACGCGTCGGGTGTATGATCAGTTATACCTTTCCGGAGCATATCAAAAAGCGAATCTGCGGATTTACGGTTCGGATCCCGGGTTTACGTCGGGTCATAACGGCGGTACGCATACCTCTGTGGAAGATTTGGCATTGATGCGGGTCATGCCCACCGCAACCGTTTTGGCTCCGGCAGATGCCACGCAGTTTGCCTGGTTGCTCAAGGAAACATCAAAAATTTATGGCATTTTCTATATTCGTGCCAGCCGGAAGGGATTAAGAGATATTTATGATCCGGCTTCGACCTTTGAAATCGGTAAAGGCGTCGTTCTCTGTGAAGGGTCCGATGTCGTTATCTTTGCCATCGGGGAAATGATTGCGGAAGCACTGCATGCAAAGGAAGAACTTGAGAAAACAGGATTAAGTGTGGCGGTTGTTGATATGTTCACCGTCAAGCCGATCGATGTTGATTTAGTTAAGAAGATAATTGCAGGTAAAAAAGTGGTCGTCACTGCGGAAAACCATTCGAAAATCGGTGGTTTGGGCAGTGCCATTGCGGAAATCATGGCAGAAGAGGGTAACGGAATACCGTTGCGCAGAGTCGCAATCAATGACCGCTTTGGCGAAGTCGGGTTGCCGGATTATCTTCAAAAGATATATGGACTGACGGCTGAAGATATCATCAAAGCTGTCAAAGAAGCAATTTAGCTGATAAGAGATGGAAACATCTCTTTTTTTATTGAAATAAGTAATATATTACATAAATGTGTTGACATGCTCAAATAAATGTAATATATTACTTAATGAAAGAGGTGGAGCATGAAACGATTTCCTCATATCCCGGATCGGGAGTATGCCTTCGGCATGATTTTCAATGTATCAAATCAGTGTCAGTCGGTGTTGGACAGTCAATTGGCACCGTATGATATTACAACTAAGCAATGGTATTTGTCGGTCATTGTCAATGCGCTGTTTACATCACCGCCGCAATTGAGTGATGTTGCCAAGATGATGAATACCAGTCATCAGAATGTGAAAGTGATTGCAGAGAAACTTGAGAAGAAGGGACATTTGATATTTGTTTCTGATGAGTCGGACCAACGTAAAGTGCGTGTCAAGCTGACTCAGCAAAGTGTTGACTTTTGGCAGTCGCTTACACCGAAAAGTGAAGAGGCGATGAATCAGATATTTGAGGGAATCAAACCTGAGGATTTAAGCCTGTTTTGTGACACACTGACGCAATTGCTCGACAATCTTGATCGAATGAAGGAGAATGGAAAATGAAAAATTTAATTAAAATCGTTGCTTGGGTTTTTCTGGGAGTATTGGTTATTGGCTTCGGATTCATGTTTTTCTTAAATAAAGATTTAAAGTCAACGACCAGTCTTGAGGTCACTCCGGTGGATCTCAGTTTATTGGCTGACGGGGATTATGAAGGATATTATGATCACGGACGTTTTTCCAATCGGGTTTATGTTACCGTCAAAGATCACAAAATCGTGGATATCGATTTCTATCAGACAGTCGAGTTCGATTGGCCGGAAGTGCGTGTAGCACTTATTCAGGCCGTACTTGAAAAGCAGAATATTGATATCGATACGATTTCGGAAGCAACCGCAACTTCGAAAGCGTATCTGAAGTCCATTGAGAAGGCACTTCGTCCATGAGTACCGCTATCATTTATGCCTCGACCTATGGCAGTACGCGAAAAATAGCTCAGATTCTGAATCAGAAAATATCAGACTCAACACTGGTTGATATCAAGAAAGAAAAGATTGATCCAAACGTGTTTGATACCATAATTCTGGGTTCGAGCATCTATATCGGTCAAGTTGATAAACATCTGAAAAACTTTATAAGCATGAATATGGACGTACTTAAAAGTAAGAGAGTCGGCATTTATCTGTGTTGCGGATTTGAGGAAAACGTTCAGACGTATCTGGATACCAACTTCGATAAAGAACTGGTAAACAGAGCTGTGATCATGACCATGGGTGGGGAAATGGATGTAAGCAAGATGAGTTTTGCTCATAAGATGATTACGCGCATGGTACAGAAATCAGAGCAGGGAAGAAACCGTGAAGTTGTGCTTCACCCGGAAAAAGCAGATGAATTTTTGAAGCAAATGTTCAGTCAGACGGAATGACCTCCGTCTTTTTTGTGCTATAATATTCAAAGTGAGGTAAAAATTATGGAACATAAAAAAGATATTCCTTTGCGCAGTGAATTGCGTCTGGAGGACACATGGAATCTGACGCCGATTTATTCGGATGATGCCGCTTGGGAAGCGGATTTCGTTGAAGTTGATGGAAAAGCACCGAAAGCTGCTGATTTTCAGGGCCGTCTGGGTGAAAGTGCACAAGTGCTGCTGGATGCCATCAAGTTTCAGGAAGAAGTTTATTTTAAAGTAGGACTGTTGTATGTGTTTGCTCATTTGAACTTTGACACCGATACGACCAACGCCCATTATCAGGCAATGTTCAGTCGGATTGAAAGTCTTTATGCGAAGATCAGTGCAGCTTTTTCTTTCTACCGTTCAGAATTAATGGAAATCGATGAAGCGAAGATTTGGGGATTTGTTGATCAAAAAGAAGAACTGAAAATCTACAAACATGAGTTTGAGCAAATGTTTGCTAAGCGTGCGTACATTCTTTCCGAGAAAGAAGAACGGATTTTGGCTCAGGGAAGTGAAGTTTTCTCAGCACCTTCGACGATTTTCGGAATGTTGAACAATGCGGATTTGAAGCTGCCGATGGTCAAAGGTGAAGACGGTGAAGAGTCACAATTGTCTCATGGCCGTTATGTGCTGTTTTTGGAATCGCGCGTCCGTGACGTGCGTCGCGGTGCTTTTATGGGTATGTATCATACGTATCGTGATTTAAAGAATACTTTCGCTGCAACGCTGAGCAGCATGATCAAAGCGCATAATTTCAATGCAAGTATCCGCGGATATTCTTCTGCGCGTCATGCGGCTTTGTTTGCCAATGCCATTCCGGAATCGGTGTATGATTCGTTGGTCGAAGCCGTGAACTCACGGTTGGATCTGATGCACCGGTATGTGGATTTACGTAAGAAAGTACTCAAACTCGATGATATTGCGATGTACGACCTGTATACGCCGCTGGTTGAGGATATTGATGTGAAGTTCACCTATGACGATGCCAAATCGTTGATTTTGGAAGGGTTATCGGTGCTTGGCGAAGAATATCAGGCAATTTTGAAGGAAGCGTTTGAATCGCGTTGGATCGACGTTTTTGAGAATAAGGGCAAGCGCAGCGGTGCATATTCATCCGGAACGTATGGAACTTCGCCGTACATCCTGATGAACTGGCAGGACAACATTGACAATGTCTTTACTTTGGCTCATGAACTCGGCCACAGTGTGCACAGTTATATGACGCGCAAGTATCAGCCCTTTGTCTATGGGGATTATTCGATTTTCCTGGCGGAAGTCGCATCGACGACCAATGAGATCTTATTGACGGATTTCATGTTGAAGAAGTTTGACGATCCGAAAATCAAAGCGTATCTGATCAATCACTATTTGGATGGATTTAAGGGAACGGTGTTCCGTCAGACTCAGTTTGCGCAGTTTGAGCATTTGATTCATGATGCACAGCAAAACGGCACAGCTCTGACTGCGGAATTCTTTACGAAGAACTATTTTGATATCAATAAGAAGTATTATGGCGAACAAATGACCTATGATGAGGAAATCGGCTTTGAATGGGCACGCATTCCGCATTTCTACTATAATTATTATGTGTATCAGTATGCGACCGGATTCTCGGCAGCATCGGCATTAAGTGCGAAAATTCTTAACGAAGGGCCTATGGCCATCGAAGCTTATTTGAATTATCTGAAGTCGGGTAGCAGTGATGTACCGATAGAAGTGTTGAAGAAGGCGGGTGTCGATATGACGAGCAATCAGGCAACAAAGGATGCGTTAGGCGTATTTGAAGATCGCTTGAAACAATTGGAAGAAATCTTGTTGAAATAGGCGCAATGCGCCTTTTCTTTTGTTGCAAAACCGCATTGATTTTGGTAAAGTAAAATTGGATACAGAATCCAAAAAGGAAATTATGAGTAAACTTCTTGAAGAGCGTGAGCTTCGTGTAATTCTTCAGCAACAGCTGTTACAGACGTATCCGTATCCGTTGGCAGTCGTTAAGGCCAATATGCCGGGTGAGGATAAGCGCAGTCTGATTCAGACCATCGCGGTATGCGAGGGTTATTTTGAGCTGATGAAACTGAAAACAATGAATGTTCACTACTCATATACCAACGAAGGTCTGATTTTCTTTTTAAGCATTGATTTATCCATTGAACAGTTGAAGAATTTCTGTGTGGATATTGAAGA
>JANJWY010000186.1 GCA_024709285.1 Erysipelotrichaceae bacterium | reverse complement strand
GGTCGGATTTGTCTCATAGTATTCACGCTCTCTTTCCATCATTTTATCATATCCAACAAAAAAACGGAGGGTAACTCCGTCTACTCATCAAAGAAACCGCCCAGAGTGATCCGATCGGGTTGCAAGCGCGTGATGATCCGTGCATACTGCTCATACTTTGCATCGCGATCAGGCATGATACTCAACGGAACCTGCGACATCGGATATATTGTAAACTCTTTAAAGAACGGCGTGTAATAATTATAGAGTAAATCCGCCTTAACATTTTCCAATCGGTAATACGTTTTCTCAGATGTGACAACTTTGACCATCTCTACACTCGCAATCAATTCAACAAGCCGGGGTTCACCGATTTGAGCCGACACGAAGTTTCCCAAGGAATACACGACCAATGTATCACCAATGAAATCAATGGGTTGAATGACATGCGGGTGATGTCCGATGATTATGTCCGCACCTTGCTCTGCGATAAATGTTGCCATCTCAACATGCCGTGCTTGTGGGGTATGGCTGTACTCAAGACCAAAATGCAAAGATACGATCATAAAGTCGACCTTATCGCGATATCTGGTCATGTCTTTACGAATCAGCTCTTCATCGTAAACATCAATGATATACTTGCGGTCTTGGGGAACGACGATTCCATTGGTACCATAGGTATAGGCCAGAAAAGCAAAGGTGATACCATTCACTTCATGAATGCGAAGCTGATCGCGATCTTCTTGACTGCCCCAGCTTCCAGCGGTGATGACCGGTTGTTTCTTCCAGAATTCATACGAGTTCAACGCACCTCGAACACCTTTATCCATCGTGTGATTGTTGGCAAGACTGACCATGTTGAAGCCCATTTCAATCATCTGTTCGCCAAAATCCGCCGGAGAATTGAAGCTCGGATAGCCGCTATATCCCAGTTCCTTTCCGCCAAACACGGTTTCCTGATTGTAAAACGCTAAATCGTAGTTCTTGACAATGGGGGCAATATACCGCAGGGAAGGTCGGAAATCATACGTTCCGTCGGCTTTTTCACCATGACTAAAATAATTTTTATGCAAAAGCGCGTCTCCCACCATCATCAGCGATGCCCGATATTCAATGGAAACCGGTGGCTGATAGGGAAACTCATTTGGATATTCAATTTTCGGCGAAACTGTGCAAGCCGATAATAATCCTAGTATCAGCAATATAATTTTCTTCATATGACCCCCGATAACAAAAGCGGTTTCCCGCTTTGTTAATAACTTTGTCCGGTAACGACATTGAATACGTTTAATGGATTCAGGCGGCATGGAGGTTTATTACCATTTACCTCACATCGCCTATTCCATCCGGTCGTTCCCCAACCTGCACCAAATGACAAATCACCATTCCAACGGCTGGCATAATAATTCAAAGTATTTGTTCCGACATAAACCACTTCAATATGTAAATGTGGGCCAGTAGAGTTTCCTGATGAACCCATTCCACCAACTCTATCCCCTTGATTAACCAAGGATCCTGTAGGAAGTACTGTATCTTTCGCCAAATGGAAATAGATAATCCAATATGTCTTATTATTTATAGATGTTAATAAATATGTCTGATTTCCTCCACTGCTCACACCGGGACGTCCACAAGTATTACCTAAATAACCATAAGTCGAGCAACCGTTAGCACTATACAGAATAATGCCATTACCTACCGCCCGCAAAGTTGAATTGACCGGTGCGGCGAAATCTACACCCATGTGGCGACCTCCGCCAAATGATGCGGGATAGTACCACGCTCCTGCAGAAATCCTGTAACCAGAAGCAACAGGCCGCATAAAACCTGTAGAAGTAACGACAGCGTTAAGTGCAGAAGAGACTTTTTTGAGCTTCTCTTGTACTTCATTCAAGTCTGAAATCAGTTCGGCTTGCATAGCCATCAATTCGGCTTCTTGCTGTTTATACTCAATAATGATTTTCTCAACTTCAATCTTCAGTTGAGCCATTGTTTCTTGATTGGACTGTAGATTGATCCGATTATCGATTAAAACTGTTTTCTGACGCTCTAACTCAACTTTGTCATTTTGAATTTGTTCAATTTCAATCTGAAGCTCTCTGATTTGTTCTTTGTCATACGTAGTTGTATCCTGAATTCCTTCAATACGACGAATCAAATCGGAGAAACTTGTGGCATTCATAATAAACTCAATATATCCATTGACCGAAAGGAATCCCTGCATAACTACCAATCGATTGCGAATACCCTCATCAATTAACTCCGCATTATCTTCCCTGACAACAATCTGATATTCCAATGTATTGATATTTGTTTCAAGATAATAAATAGAATCTGACAACACTCGGATTTGGCGATCCAAATCGGCAATCGTTGCTTCATACTCACTGACTTTCTGCGCATAAGCAACAATGTTTCCCTTCAGATTCTTCAGTTCACCTTGTAACTTCGTTAAATCAGCTTTCGCATCTTTTGCTTTTTGATTGATATATTCCTGAAACTGTTGGCAGACCGTGTAATTCTCTTTTGAGATCGTGCCAAAACAGAGCTTCTCATAGTACTCTTCATTTTGACTAAAGTCTATGGCCGATGTCGTAATCGTTGTTGAAAAGATTAACATGACCATCGGAATCAGCAATAAAGATTTCAAATATTTTTTCATCGTTGCCACCTCAAGTACCTGGTTACAGATACGAAACTGCCAATCAAACCGACAACCACCGCAATACCGGCCAAAACTGCTGCCGTATAATAAACCAGCGGATATGGAGATTGGAGAACAAACATTTGAGCCAAGAAAACACCGCCTAACGCTTCATACAAATATATATAGCCGACCGTTGCCACCAATATCGGCAATATCGATCCGGCAATTCCGATAAGAATACCTTCAATGACAAAAGGCATACGTATGAACCCGTTTTTAGCACCTACGGTACGCATGATCGCAATTTCCTTTACCCTTGAGGAAATGGATAGTTTTATCGTATTTGAAATCAAAAACACAGCAACAATGCTTAATCCTATAACTAAAATATAACCAACCGTGCGAATATAATCAAGCATATTCATTAATTGAACCGTTCCGGTACCTCCGTAAGAAACTTTTTCGATACCGATGATATAACCGATGTCTCTGGCAATTTCCGCAATATCCGATCCTTCCACTGTCTTTACTAAATATGCAGCACGCAACGGATTTCCTGGTCCACGGTAAGACTCGAATATTTTACCATCTTCACCATAGGTTGCAATCAACTTGTCCAGCTCATCTTCTTTCGAAGAATATTCCACATCCAAGACACCCTCAATCTCCGAAATCTGTGTATATATGATGCCCAAAGGTTCTTCACTGTTAAAATTATCATATATTTTTACATGTATTTGAACACTTTCCTCAACTGAGAATGTGATCTGCTCAATATTGATACTCATAATAATGAATATCCCCACGAATAACAGCGCATAAGCAACGGCGGATGCACTGGAAACCGTCATCGCTCCATGACGGATCAAGCCCATAAAGGCTTCTCTAAAGTGACGTATCAGGTTCATTTTTTATGTACCCTCCTTCCGCCAAATCGGCAACGATGTGCCCATCATGTAATAATACGGTACGTTTCTTAAACTGATTGACCAATGTGATATCGTGGGTGACCATTACTACGGTCGTTCCTTCTTCACGATTGATCTTCTCAAGGAGCAACATGATTTCAGAAGATTTGTCCGGATCAAGATTGCCGGTAGGTTCATCACAAATCAGCAGTTTAGGCTGATTGGCGATGGCTCTCGCAATCGCTGTACGTTGAAGCTGGCCGCCCGACAGTTCTGCCGGATAGCTCTTCATCTTATCTGAAAGACCCACCAAGTTTAAAACCTCACGGACACGCTGCCGCGCTTTAATCTTAGGCGTGC
>JANJWY010000158.1 GCA_024709285.1 Erysipelotrichaceae bacterium | reverse complement strand
TACATCCGGATGATTTTCCTCAACTAAGGCAAACGACCCATAAATCAAGACATCTTTCAGATCACTTCTCAAACGCAATTGAATCAGACGTTTATACATAGACAACACTGAGTTATCCTCACTCTGTTGCTTCTTCACATTGATCAACTTATAGTTTCCAACGACTTTCAAATGCGGTTTTCCGTTAGTAAACCCGGCATTATCACTGTCATCCCACTGCATCGGTGTGCGGGCATTGTCGCGGGAAGCCCGACGCAAATGCGTTAAAATCCGCTCTTCACTGATGCGCTTACGTGCCGAAGGCACATAGTTTCTGACCCAGACATCATTGAAATCCTCCACTGATTCATAATCGACATTGGTCATTCCGATTTCCTCACCGTTATAAATAAACGGTGTCCCTGGAAGCGTTAAAAGTACGGCCCCTAACATTTGCGCAGAAACCCGATGATAAATCCCCGTATCGCCGTATTGTGATACGACCCTAGGATGATCATGATTCAACCAGTACTGAGGCATCCAAACTTTTCCTTCACTGCCCAAAATCCATCGTTCAAACGTTTTTTTAAGATCAATGACATCCGTCGTCAGTTTTCCGACCGTACGCCCCTCATCCCCAAACGCCCCGTTTTTCCAGCAGTGATCGAAATTGAACACCATGTTAAACCCTTTAGTATCAAATCCGGCATAGCGCTCTGCTTCTTCAACTTGAGCTCCACCCCCGACTTCCCCAACAGTAACACAGTCATAGTGAGTCAGGACTTCATCGTGAAACTGAGCCAAGTAATCAAAAAGCCGGTCGCGATTGGAAAATTTCCGCCAGTCCGGAGCATAGTGACCCGGCTCAACTTTCATTGTACTGTCCTTAAAGGTCGTATCTTTGGCTAAATGAGCGATCGCATCGACCCTGAAACCATCGACGCCTAAATCCAGCCACCACGTTGCCATATCGGCCATCGCTTTTCTTAACTCAGGATTCTCCCAATTCAAATCCGGCATCTTATTGGAAAAGATCTTCATATAATACTGACCGGTATGCTCATCGAAATTCCAACAGGACCCCTCAAAGAAACTCGCCCAATTGTTTGGCGGTATCAGATTGCCCTTTTTGTCCTTTTTTCCGTCTCGCCAAATATACCAGTCACGCTTTGGATTGTCTTTACTGCTTCTTGACTCCACAAACCATGGATGCTCATCGGATGTCTGATTCATCACCAAATCTAAGATGACACGGATCCCGCGCTCATGCGCTTGCCTGATCAGTTCTTTCGCATCATTCAAAGTGCCAAATAAAGGATCGACATCATAAAAATCACTGACATCATACCCGTTATCATCCATCGGCGAACGATAGAATGGGCAAATCCAAATCAGATTCACCCCAAGATCGGCAATATAGTCTAACTTTTCAATGATGCCCGGCAAATCACCAACACCATCCCCATTGGTATCCTTATACGAACGCGGATAAATCTGATATCCGACGGCTTCCATCCACCACTGTTTCTTCATTGTGTACTCTCCCTATAAGAATGAGCATCTTTCGATGCTCATTCGCAAATCCATTAAATTGTAGTAATTGAATTACTTGTTGTCTGCTTCGATAGCTGCGTTGGACAATTCGATCAATTCAGCAACTGCTTCAGCGATTGTCTTTGTGCCATCCCAGATAGCTCTTTCCGTATTGGAAATAAACGGATAGTAAGCGGAATCCATCGATTTACGAGCTTTGTTATTCGGTAACAACAATGCCGGTTCCGGATAGTTGTAAACGAATGCACTCATCATTTGTTCTTGAATGCCACCAGCTGTCAGTGTCGGAACCAATGTGGAACCGTCAACCAAGGACGGAGCATACGAAGTACCGGTAACCATTGCTTGGAAACCGTCTTTAGAGTAAACAAGTCTCATTAATTCGGTAGCAGCCGAACGCCATTTTGTATAAGCATTGATTACAAAGCCTTTTGTCTTAACAAACGGACGTTGATTAATGCCATTGTATGTCGGAACCGGTGAAATCATGTAAGTTGAGCCAGTCGTTGTTTGAGCAGCAGCAACATCCATCCAAGTACCAACCAATCCAAACGGAGCGATTTCTTCATTAATAACATTATCCCAACGCCAGCCCATCGAGTCAGCCGGAGAAACCTGTCCGGATTCTTCAACGGAAATCTTAGCTTCTTTTGCGGCAAGAATGAACTTCAAGCCTTCAGCAAATTTAGGATCATCATAGCCCGGCTTTGTCGGATCGCCTGAACCGAACAATTCCCAGCCAGCCGATGTCAAGTGATGATAATCAGACCATTGGTTTGTCAATGTCAACGGGAATACAACATTAACTTTTTTGCCTTTGTATTCCGGACGAGTGGTTGCCCAAGAGGTCGACAATGCAAAGATTTCTTCCCAAGTGTCAAATGCATCCGGCAGGTTATCGCCATCAGCATCCGCAGTGCTCAAGCCCAAAGCTTCAAGCATTGTCTTGTTCCAGATAAATGCCATACCGTCATAGGTCATCGGTGCATAATGAACGACGCCTTCGGTAGCATTACCAGCCATAAAGAAGGATTCAACCGAGTTTGCTTTAACGATTTTCGCTAATTCAGCATGCATCGGCAGTAAGTGTGATGAGTTACGCGGAGTTTCACCGTCGATAGCCATGAATACATCCGGCCATTCGCCTTGTTGAACAGCGACGCTGTCCGTAGATCCTTGTGAACCGGAGTTTACATATTCGACTGTTCCGGCTAATTCAGGATAAGTCTTGTCCCACAAAGCAACGATGGCTTTGCCCCAAGTTTCATTATCAACACCAAAACGAATCTTAGCGCCTTTTTCAACTGCGAAGGTACCAGTAGCGGAATCATAACAGACTGTCGTTCCATCCATGGTTTCCGGATCGCAATCAGGTTCTGTTTCTCTTGGAGTACATGCTGCAACGGAGAACGTCATAGCAATGATAGCCAAGAAAGTTAAAAATTTTCTCATTTTTAAAATTTCCCTCCTGAAATTTCTGCTTCATATGAAGCTAACTAGATTATAACACTAAGATTTTGCGATGTAAACGGTTACACCTAGCAGCACACATACTGCAGGCAAGTCTTTAGTGTAATCAAAAATACTGAAAATCTGCATAAAAACCGCAAAAAACCGCTATTTTTGACAAAAAAACCGCGTTTTTTACTCGTTTTCTGAATAAAAATCACGGTATTTGTCTGCTTTGTGACAATCCGACGGACAAAGTCAGATTCTATGTAATCGTTTTCATGAACCCTGTCTTTACGTCAAAGATTCGATGGGTGTTCTCATCATCGTGCCATACAAGAAAACGATGCGCACAACGTAGATAATCGGGAAAACAATGGACGCCGTTCCTGCCATAAACAATGACAAAAATGCCATAAGCAATGCCGGCGAAAACATCGCCAACACCAACATGTTCAACACTTCCCCATACTTCCACCGCTGCCCGGTTTGCTTGGTATTGATAAACATCATAAACAT
>JANJWY010000106.1 GCA_024709285.1 Erysipelotrichaceae bacterium | reverse complement strand
AGGAAAGGAAGTCGATCGCAATCGCACATGGAAACTTACCAGCTTCCTGCCTCAAACTGCAGAAATACTTGAAGCTTATGAAATTTCATTAGAATCAGTGCTTGGTCAGACATCAGTGTTTGCACCTAACGGAGTTGATTCCGCGACACTCTCATATCTTCAAAAAGCACTCTTCAAAATCAGAAAGATGCGAGAAAAGCCAGATGAGCTTCCCCTATATCTTGATGATTTATATAGTCAAACCGGATCTGTGACAGAAATGATCGGTATCAGTTTGACAGAACTTTCCAATCAGTCATTATCATTAAATGAAATTGCGGTATCCAACATAGAGACGACCATGATCGCGGAAGCCGGATGGACAGCGAAGGTTGGCGCAGGTATTCAGTCTTTCATTGCCTCCTTTACTTCAAAAAAATATGTTGCTAAAAAGGATCCGGAAATGCTGAATGTCTGGGTCAACCGCTCGATTACATATGTCGACACGATGCAAAAACTGGTCGATGCCGATTTCACCGTAAAAACCGGGATTAAAGTTAAGATTTCCGTCATGCCGGATGTCAATCGGCTGATTTTGGCAAATGCCGCGAATCAGTCACCGGATGTGGCTTTGGGCTTACCATCGTACATGCCTTTTGACTTTGCAATCCGTGGAGCAGCTTATCCGTTGAGTGACTTTGAAGATTACTGGAAAGTTGCCGGTACGATGACTCCCGGTGCATTCGTTCCTTACCTGTATGAAGGAGATGCTTACGCGCTTCCTGAAACCTTGGATTTTCATACCTTGATTTATCGTACTGATATTTTTAACGGTTTAAATCTCGATGTTCCGGACACTTGGCGGGATGTACTGGACTTATTGCCGGAATTGCAGCGATACGGCATGAATTTCTATTATCTGACAGCCGGAGGCGGTAGTTTGAAGTGGTTCTATCAGACCAGTCCGTTTATTTATCAATATGGCGGCTCATTATATGACAGCAGCGGCTATCGTTCCGGGATCGACTCCGTCGAATCGGTTGCGGGCATACGTTTTCTGGCTGAACTGTTCACGACGTATTCCATACCGGAACAGGTTCCATCCTTCTATAACTCATTTAGATATGGAACATTGCCGGTAGGCATCGCAGACTTTGCAACCTACCTGCAAATTAAAAATGCAGCTCCGGAACTGGCAGGGCAATGGGCATTGGCTCCATATCCTGGTACCGTGAACAGTGAAGGGGAAGTTGTTCGTTGGGATATCGTTAACGGAACTTCCGGTATGATATTTGCCAATACTGAGAAACCTCAACAGAGCTGGGACTTTATGAAATGGTGGATGGAAACCGAAACACAAACATCCTTTGCCTATAATCTTCAGTCAACCTATGGTCCGGAATATGTTTGGTTAAGTGCGAATCTGGAAGCCGTAGCTAATTCTCCGATTGAATATGAAGATAAACTGGTCATACTTGAACAGTCCAAATGGCTTAATGACGTTCCCCGTACACCTGGACAATACATGCTTGAACGCGGTATGTCTGACATCTGGAATACGACTGTCTTTGACGGAACACCGGTAAGAATTGCGATTGACCGACAGAAACAAACGATCGACCGTGAAATCCGCAGGAAAATGATTGAATTTGGATTCTTGGATCGAAATGGAAATGTGATTAAGCCTTATAGAGTATTCGATGTCGATTGGATTAAAGAGCAGATTGAAAACGCGAAGGAGGAATGATTGTGGGGAAAATAAACAACATAAAAAAAGATCTCCTTCGCAAATATGAGAACGGCACCATGAGCGACTGGTTTGCGATTTTCTGGTTACTGCTGCCATATGCGCTTATGTTCTCCCTGTTTGTGGCAATTCCGGTGGCCATTGCTATCGGATTGTCCCTGACATACTTTAACTCTATTCAGTTTCCAGAGTTTCAAGGTCTTCTCAACTATATTACCTTACTGACACAAGATGAAATATTCTTAAAGTATGTACTGCCCAACACCTTTAAATATGCTCTGATCGTGGGTCCGGGCGGTTACTTTCTTTCGTTTTTGCTTGCATGGATGTTGGCACAGATTCAGGTCAAGGCTCGTACAGTTCTGGCACTTGCCATATACACACCATCCATGGTCGGTGGTGTATTTATCGCTGTTGTATGGCGGACATTGTTTTCCGGTAACGAAGCCGGATATATCAATGCCCTTTTGATCCAATGGGGTTGGATAACTAAGCCATTGCAATTCTTGCAAGATCCGGCTTACCTGATGAACATCATGATCATCGTTGGTTTGTGGAGTGCGATGGGTATCGGTTTTTTGGCGATGCTTGCCGGTATTCTCAATACCAATGAAGAACTATATGAAGCCGCATATATTGACGGCATTAAGAACAAGCTTCAAGAGGTCATTTATATTACGATTCCATCGATGCATTCACAGATGTTGTTTGGTGCGGTCATGGCGATTGTCGGAGCGTTTAACAGCGGGTGGATCGGGGTTGCATTGTCCGGATCCAATCCGACGCCTCAGTATGCAGGGCAATTGATTATCAACCATATTGAAGATTACGGATTTCAACGTTATGAGATGGGCTATGCGGCTGCCATATCGGTGGCACTGCTATTGATGGTTTGGGGATTTTCCAAACTGGCATATCGCCTGTTCTCTGACCGGTAAGGAGGGACGTCATGGCATTTCAAGGAACCAAAATCAATCCGAAACGATTTGACAAGTCTCAACTGAAATTTTACGCCTTCTTGATTCCGATGGCGATATTTATGGTGTTACCTGTCATTTACATCATCAACCAGGCATTTAAACCACTGGATGAACTATTTATGTTTCCGCCGCGCTTTTTCGTTATTAAACCGACATTTGAAAACTTCACGGATTTATGGCGGACATCTTCAACCACGGGCGTACCGATGACCCGCTATCTGTTCAACTCTATCGTTTCGACAACCGTCACGGTGTTTACCTCGATACTGGTAACCGCCGGAGCTGCCTATGTTCTTTCTAAGAAAAAGTTCAAAGCTAAGAACTGGTTATTCAGCGTCAATCAGGTTGCCTTAATGTTTGTTCCAATCGCGGTTGCGATACCGAGATATCTGATCATCAAACAATCCGGGTTGACGGACAATTTTCTGGCACACATTTTGCCCGCATTAGCCATGCCGGTCGGATTGTTTTTGGTCAAGCAGTTTATGGATCAGGTGCCTGATGCCGTCATTGAGGCTGCACGGCTTGATGGAGCCAATGACTGGCAGATTCTGATTAAAATCGTTATCCCGCTGGTCAAACCGGCCCTTGCGACCGTCGGTATTTTGACTTTCCAAGTGGCTTGGAATGCGACGGAGGCATCCAGTTTATACATTACTGATGAAACATTGAAAAACTTTGCCTTTTATCTGAGTTCACTGACCAATGCATCCAACTCCATTGCCGGAGTCGGCATGGCTGCTGCTGCCGGGTTGATTATGTTTTTGCCAAATTTGATAATATTCATTATGTTACAATCGAAGGTCATGAATACCATGAGCCATTCGGGAATCAAGTAGGAGGGCGATTATGAAAAGTAATGTTCAACGTTCTATCTTGATTTTGATCTTATTGCTGATTTTTGTGATGCCGGTATCCGCATCATCCGCAACATCTCGTACCCGGACACTCAATTCAAAATATGAAATCGTCTGGACGCAAGATGCTTATTTGCCGAAGCGATCCATTACGGATCTGGGATTAAAATCTCCCCAGGATTCAGTTTTTGATTCACGCAATCACTTATATATTGCTGATAAAGATAATCAAAGAGTTATTGAATATGATACGAATACGGATAAAATCGTTTTGATCATTACACACCCCATGATGAAAACACCCACGGGCATTACGTTGGCGGTCAATGGCGATATATATGTTGCTGATCCGCAGGCTGCCATGGTTTTTCGTTTTTCAAGTGACGGACAGCTGATTGAATCGTTTGGCCGGCCAACCTCTGCATCTTTCGGAGATACGACCTACAAACCCATGAAAATCGCGGTGGATAACCGTCGAAACATGTACAT
>JANJWY010000077.1 GCA_024709285.1 Erysipelotrichaceae bacterium | reverse complement strand
GCCGGTTTTGTCAATTGATCGATTTCACCATATCTGAAAGAAGTTTTATTTTTTTTCTTCAGACGTTTTATCCAGTTTTTTATATCCATCTTCACTTTCCTTTCTTCGCTATTATAAACTATTTCACTTGAAATTGGTATTATATGATATAATTTACGACGAGGTGATCGTATGTTTAACCGAAAAAATACACGTCCGATTTTCGTCGGAAACTTGCAAATCGGCGGTCAAAACAAGGTAATTATTCAATCGATGACTAACACCAAAACCAAAGATGTTCAAGAAACCATAAAACAGATTCAACAGTTACAGACTGCAGGATGCCAACTGATTCGTGTTGCTGTTCTAGATATGGAAGATGCCTTAGCTATTGAATCAATCGTAAAAAACATTACAATCCCCTTGGTCGCTGATATCCATTTTGATTACCGGCTGGCTATTGCAGCGATTGAACACGGTGCATCAAAGATTCGCTTGAATCCGGGAAATATAGCAAACAAGGACCATATCCGACAAGTGGTCGATGTATGCAAATCACATAAAGTACCCATTCGAATCGGAATCAACAGTGGTTCCTTGGAAAAACGGCTATTAGAAAAATATGGAGCTCCTTGTCCGAAAGCGATGATTGAGTCAGCTCAAGTTCACATCGATTTGCTGAATGAATTCGGATTTGACGATATCGCACTATCATTCAAGTCTTCGGATGTCCGATTGACCATCGATACATATCGAATGGCAGCTCAGATTTTCCCCTATCCGCTTCATTTAGGTGTAACAGAAGCTGGTACCGTCATTTACAGTGCGATTAAATCCTCAGCTGCTTTAGGTGCGCTTTTTGCGGATGATATCGGCGACACTATCCGCATCTCAGTCAGTGATGACCCAATCGAAGAAATCAAGATAGCCAAACAATTACTTCGAAGCTTTGACTTAATTCATAATGTTCCCGATTTGATCAGCTGTCCGATTTGTGTAATATTTAATTTTTATTTTATTCATATCTTTAAGTAAATCTAAATATTTCTTTAATATATTAAAAGCGACATTACCGTTGCGATCATGGGTTGTGCCGTAAACGGTCCTCAAGAGGCATCTCGGGCCGATATAGGCATTGCCGGCGGAAAAGATGAAGCCTTATTGTTTAAAAAAGGTCAACTCATAACAAAAGTGCCCCAAAGTGAATTGACTGAAACTCTTAAACAGATGATTCTGAAGATGACAGAAAACAAGTAACTGAAAAGTTGCTTTTTTAGTAAATATTTAAAACTTACGGAATGACTCATTTATAAAAAAAGGGATCCTGTGATCCCCTGTATGGAAATATTTACGTTATTCTTGTGATATCCAATCGATATAATTACCGGAGCGAAGCATTTCAATTTCAATACCGTACGGTGGAAGTTCATTGACAAACGGTGTTTCCAAAATCTTGGGAATCGATGACAAACGCGGATGCGAAGTCACAAGATACAAAAAATCAAATCCGAGTCGTCCATATCCGAGATTAGCATGCCGATCTTTTTTTGCGCCAGGTTCATTTTTTGAATCATTGAGATGAATCACTCGCAGATTTTCTAATCCGATGACATTGTCAAACTCATCCAAAAGCTTATCAAATTGAAATACATCATATCCTGCATCGCTCATATGACAAGTATCCATGCATACCTTAATTAAATGCGGCTTTACGACTTTACTTTTAATATAGGCCAAATGTTCGAAACGGTATCCCAACTCACTGCCCTTACCTGACATAGTTTCCAAGGCGATTTCGACATCATCATTATCTGCCAAAGCCATATTCAGACCTTCAACAATTCGATCTAAACCAATTTCCTCACCCGCATTGACATGAGAACCCGGATGCAAGACAATCACTTTTGCACCGATCTGACGGGTCCGATCAATTTCCTGTTTTAAAAAATCAACCGCAAGCTCAAATGTTTCGGGTTTCGTCGTGTTTGCCAAATTGATGATGTATGGTGCGTGTACGATAACGGATGAAGATGGAATAGATGCTTCAGTCAGTAATCGTTTTGCTTCTTCGATCTTAAAGTCTGAAGTATTTTTCCGAAACGTGTTTTGAGGAGCTCCGGTATATATCATCAAAGCATTGGCATCATAGGACAAGGCTTCCTTCACAGATCCTAAATAGTAATCCGGAGCACTTAAAGAAACATGGCAACCGATGATCATGATGTTTCCTTCTCAGCCAAAGACTTAGCTTTAGCGCGCTCTTTCTTCTGCTTTTTAATCTCCCCTTGAATGAATTCACGTTTTTTCTTACGCTTAATCATTTCAATTTCTGCATTCATCTTTTTCTTATATCCCGGCTTGACTTTGACATCTTTACGTTTAACTATCTTAGCAATTGCGATTTCCGTTTCAGAACGTTTGAATGTGTGCTTATACCCGTAGGGCTTCAGTTCACGCCACTTCGCAGCGCTGATGGTCATATGTTTGAATGAAATTCCCATTTTCTGAAAATGACGGATCGCGGCATCATCCGATTCTTTGTATATAGTAAAGCAAGTTCCTTCTTTTCCGGCTCGTCCTGTACGGCCGCTGCGATGAATGAAGAACTCCAATTCTTTCGGAAAACCCAATGATACGACATGTGTGACTTCCGTAATATCAAGACCGCGTGAAGCAATGTCCGTAGCAACGATATAACTGTGTTCCTTATTTTCGAGTTGAGTCATCGCTTGACGCCGTTGTCTTGGTGTTAAGTCCCCATGTAACTCAATAATTGAGATTCCTTCATCGCGAAGCAACTGAGCTACAGAAGCAGCCTCTACCCTTGTATTAGCAAAAATCAAACATATATACGGCTGAAAGAGAGGCAGGATTTTAAGCAACATTGCTGAATAGTCCAAATGTTTGGCTGGAATGAGAACATGACTGACCCTTGGTTTGAATACTTCATCACTTTCAACATTGACATTCTGAGGATGTTCTAAATATTTGCGTAAAAACGGTCTTAATGCCTGGGGTATCGTAGCACTGAAAACGAGCATTTGAACTTTCTTACCCATCCGGGAAACGATCATATCGATATCATCCAAAAAGCCATACTCCAACGTCATATCTGCTTCATCTACGACGAATATCTGCGAAGTATCCAGACGAAGAGCCGATTGCTCTAAAAACAAATCCTTTAGACGACCGGGTGTACCGATGACTAAATGCGGTTGAGTATGCAACTTAGCAACCACCCTCGCACGATCAACCCCACCGGTAAACAGTTCTACTCTTATCTCAGGAAACAGTGCGCTGATCTTTGTCGCAAATTGAAAAATCTGGGTTGCCAATTCACGTGTTGGTGCAGTAATGACTGCTTGTACATGCGGATATTCCGGATTCAGTTTCTCGAAAATCGGAAATAAATAAGCATGGGTCTTACCTGTCCCGGTTTTGGATGTAGCAATAACATCCCTGCTTTTGTTGACCAAAGGAATAACCGCCTTCTGGATATCTGTCAGCTGGCTAAAACCATTGATATCCATCATTGCTTTTAAATGTGTCATCGTTGTTTCAAATTTCATAAATATACCTCGTTTCAATTATAATCTGAATGCATACGGATTTCAAAAAATATGATAAACTACATCCAGGAGGTGAAGAAATGGAAATCATTCCCGTCAATCCCCGCGGATTTTGTAAAGGAGTTTTCAAGGCCATTCGCTTAGCCAAGCGGGCAGCCAAAGATAATCCCGGTACTCAAATTACCATCTTGGGGCAAATCGTCCATAACCGATTTGTTGTTGAAGCGCTCAATCAAGCCGGAATCAAGACGCTGGATGAACCCAAAGCTTCACGTCTTGAACTTCTAAATAAAATATCGGATGGAATCGTCATATTTACTGCACATGGTGTCAGTAATGCCGTCAGACAAGAGGCCATACGACGCAATTTGACTGTAATGGATGCTACTTGTGAAGATGTGTTAAGCACACAGCAATTGGTTGAATCGGCTTCACTTGCCAATCAGACAATATTTTATATCGGAAAATCACAACATCCCGAAGCGAATGCAATCACAGAAAGTTATCCTCATGTGTTTTTGATTGAGAAAATCCAAGACATTCCGCAGATTAGTGCAGATTCTGATATTTTTGTAACCAATCAAACGACGATGAGTAAAAACGATATTGAGCATATCATAGACGCTATCATAAAGCAATACCCTCATGCCACTATAGCCAGAGAAATATGTGCAGCAACCCGTCTGAGACAAGAGGCCGTTGAGAAAATCAAAGATGCGGATGCAATGATCGTTGTCGGCGATCCGACCTCGAACAACACACGGATGCTTGAGAAAATTGCTATAGAACACGGATTAAAACATGTATATCGGATTGAAAGCGTCGAACAATTGGACACTTCTTTTTTAAACAGAGATATCCGCATTGCAGTGACTGCCGGTGCATCGACCCCGCAAAAACTTACTCAGCAGGTAATCGATTATTTGCGATCTTACGATTTTGATCATCCGGCCGATTTGCCCAAAGTAAACATAGCTACGCTTTTAGATGAATAAACGGGTGTTTTCACCCGTTTAACATAACTTTGATAGAATGAATCTGTTTTTGAAGCTGTTGCCCTCGTTTACTGCCTCGATCGAGCTGATCCACGATTTTCTGCAGCTTCTGAATCTGAAACTGCCAATACTCTGTGAAAACAGGGTTTTTTTCTTTTCGAAGAATGGGTCCATAATCAATATCTTCAATCTTAAGGCGAACAACCGATTTCACTTTGACCGCCTTGATAATCTGATAATAATGAGCATCAAAGATTATTTTTTCATCAATGATTTGCCAACTGCCGTTCATCAAATATCTTCGCAGATGTTCAACTCCGTGATTCACCTGAACGATCAGCTGCTGCCCAAGTGTCACCGTCGGTCGCTGATCTAAAATCATGGCTGCCGTATCATACCCCATACCGGCAATTACCCAACAGTTTGCATCCTGCGGAACACTCGACAATCCATCGGAAAGCATTGCTTCGATGAATGGTTCACATCCCATGGTTTTAATGTACTGCTGCGCACGAAGAAACGGTCCGTTTTTATTATCCACGGCATATGCCTTTTTAATTTTACCGCTTAACACCAACTCTACCGGCAATAATGCGTGATCGGTTCCGATATCTGCCACGATTTTATCTGTCTCAACCAATTCTTCAATCGTTTTTAACCGTAATGAAAGCATATCAGCCTTTGTCGACGAAGTCTTTCAACCGTTTCGAACGTGTCGGATGTTTCAGCTTGCGCAAAGCCTTCGCTT
>JANJWY010000074.1 GCA_024709285.1 Erysipelotrichaceae bacterium | reverse complement strand
TTTTATACTTGACACAAGCACAGTAAAAGGCAATTTTAAGTTAAAACCAAACATGATCTTTCTTAACGGAATGGCACCCTTGCCATATCTGACAGGATTGCTTCCATATACTATACAAGGAGAATATTCCGTCAACTTTATGCCCTCGATTGACGAAGGCAATAAAATGGGCTTTGGCGAACGCAACAAGGCTGGCTTTAAACAAGGCATGCAAAAAGGCATTGATCTTTTTTACGGTCTCAGCAGCGTTATTGTCAGAATGAGTGAAAGCTTTGCGGATGGATCAAAATCATCAGGAAAACTCGATTTGCTGTCCTACCGGCTTCCGATGCTTAACAAACTGATCAGGGCTAAATTCAGAAGCAAAATATCAAAACAGCCAATGTTGCCCAAAGATGTATTTGACTTAAAAGGATTCATTTGCGCCGGAACAGATTCAACTCATTTCAAAAAGAAAATCGAATACTACTGGGGCGTGAAGCCGTTGGAAATTTTTGGCGGAACCGAAGCTACCTGTATTGCCGCTGAGTCATGGACAAAAAACGGCTTGATCCTTTTCCCGAATGTTTGCTTCTATGAATTCATTCCGATGAGCGAATTCTATAAAAATCTTGAGAATCCAAAACACAAGCCAAGAACTTATCTGGTCAATGAACTTAAGGCAGATGAGTACTATGAAATCGTCATCACTACCTTGAAAGGTGGTGCGTTTGCACGTTACCGGCTCGGTGATGTATTCAAATGTGAATCTCTCACCCGTGAACAAGACGGCATTATGTTACCGCACTTTAAATATGTCGACCGTATTGCGCCAGTCATCGATTTGGCGGGATTCACCCGAATCACGGAAGGTACTATTAATGAAGTTGTCAAACTGTCAAAACTGGACATTCATGATTGGTTCGCTGTAAAACGTTATGACAGTTTAGAACGTCCTTATGTTGATATGTATGTCGAACTTGATCATAAATCCGGATTTGGCATGGATAATGTTGATCTTATACGTGATCAGCTGGAAATATATTTCCGCTATATTGATGAGGATTATAAAAATCTTAAAAAGATGTTGGGCATTGATCCTCTACAAGTACATATTCTTCCTTATGGAAGCATTGAACGCTATCGCAAGACTATCAAACATACGCTGTTTAAAGTCAACCCGAATTATTTTGACGTAACCGAGATACTGAAGATTGCTGCGACCAACAAAGGGGGTGAACCCTATTGTTAATCCGTGACATTATTTACTGGGGTATACCGTCACTGGCATTGGTTATTAACCTCGTCCTATTCTTAATTCTTGTATTATCGAAAAAGGATAGTCATATCCGATCCTTTATGATGTTTGTATTGTCTATGACGGCTTGGGCGGCCACATCCTTGTTGATGAAGTCACAGGTGCAACCCGGGGTTTTGTTCTGGAATCGCATGATGGTGTCTTCTATAACCTTGGTGCCTTACTTTGCTTACATATTTATCAGTAATTTTACCGGCCAAATTAAAAAGACAGCGATTGCATTCTGGACTTTGGTAATATTGACAATGAATATCCTGAATGGGATGGGGTATCTTATTACAGAAGCTGCCATGGTGCCGGTCGTCATTGATGGGATTACGACCTATGAATTGCAGTATTCACTTGGAATCCCGGCTTACTTTGCATTTGGAACGATATTCATTTTATTAAGTGTTTGTATGTTGATGATGCGCAAAGCCATTCGCTATGGCAACAAGTCATCCAACCGTTTAAAACCGATTCTTACAGGTCTATTCATACTTTATGTAGGATTTGCTATCAATCTTCTGCCGGCTATCGGAAAGTATCCGGTTGACTTTGCGTTTGGTATCGTTACATCATTCTTTATGATGTTTGCTGTTTATAAAACCCGTGTCATCGAACTCAAGTTTGTAATCACTCGTGCCGTCGTATTCACCGGTCTGTTAACCTTGTTGGTAACCATTACGGTATTCATCGTTAACCAAATCATGAGCACTTTCGGCAACTTTATGAGCGATATGAGCAGTGAAGGTCAAATCCTTGTATCTACCCTCGTATCAATTCTGATGTTTTTGCCTTTGTTCAATATCGTTCAGCGTTTGGTTGAGAATTATTTCTACAAAGTTGAAAATCAGCACAACAACATGATCAAACTGTTCACCATGACTGTATCCAATAATTTAAACTTGGAGAATATTACAGATGAACTGTTAAAAGTTGTTCATGAGATAACGAACAATGATCGGGCTTTCATCTTTTTGAAGAGCGACGAAACCGAAGATTATGATTATTACGCTTCAATTAAAAAATTAGACAAATTATCATTTAATATACAGAAAACGCATCCGTTTGTCCGTTGGTTCAAGCAATTTGATGACATCATATATGAACAGTACATCGATGTCCATCCGTTCTTTAAAACCATGTGGGACAATGAACGTCAAGAACTGATTTTAATGCGTTTTGAAGCTGCCATACCTTTGAAATACAATGGGGATCTCACCGGTATTTTATTGATATCTTCCAAAGACAGCACATCTCGTTTAGCTGAAACTGAGCTGAATCACGTTGCAACTTTGTGTGCAACGGCTGCCATAACGATTTCAAATGCCAGTATGTATGAGAAGACAAAACGCGAAGCAATCATGGATAGTCTTACCAACACATATAACCGTCGGTACTTTATGGAGCAGATTGCAAAACACACATCTAATTTGAGAAACCAGACAGTATCGCTTATCATTCTTAATATTGATATGTTCAGTGTGTTCAACGACTTATATGGACATTATGCCGGAGACAATGCACTGATTAAGATTGCTGAAGCAATTAAATTTATTTGCGGTTCACAAGGCGTAATTTGCCGATTTGGGGAAGACACGTTTGCAATCATATTGCCGTATGTCGATTCAAAAGGTGCGTATGAGTTATCAGAAAAAATCAGATTGCGTATTACCAACCAGACCATGGCCGAAAATGAAGATGTTAACAGATTCGTGACCATTTCTGCGGGTATTTGTGTTGCGCCGACACTGGCTATTGATGAAAAGGATATCGTAGCAAAAGCCAACCTGGCGTTGCATGCAGCCAAAGCAAACGGTAAGAATCAATCACTGATCTATAATCCTGAACAGCATGATGCTCGTCACAATGGTGATGAAGAAATGAATATGGCAACGATTTATGCGCTTACGGCTGCGATTGATGCCAAAGACCACTATACATTCGGTCACTCTCAACGTGTTGCCCGTTATGCTGTCGCCATAGCTGAAGAAGCAGGGGCAAGCAAGGATGAAGTTGAATTGATTCGTCAGGCATCGTTGCTCCATGACATCGGTAAAATCGGGATTCCTGAGAACATTCTGACGAAGTATACCAAGCTTACTGATGATGAGTACGATACTATGAAAAAACACGTGGATATGTCCATCACAATCATTAAATATCTTCCATCCTTCTCCCATGTTATCCCAGCCGTAATCGGGCACCATGAACGATGGGATGGTACCGGATATCCAAGGAAAATCGCCGGTGAAAACATTCCGTTTGCGGCTCGATGCATTGCCATTGCGGATGCATTTGATGCCATTACTTCCGATCGCCATTACAAGAGTTATCTAAGTGTTGATTATGCCATTGATGAGATTGAGCGATTTGCCGGGAAACAGTTTGATCCCAAGCTGGCTGCGATTTTCGTCAAACTGGTTCGCAGCGGAAAATTGATCATCGAACCTTCAAGAGCGAGCAATTATCCTCCTGCAATACAGCCTCCAAACATTAAAGCATAGCCAATGGCTATGCTTTTGTATCCTGGGATACATAAATAACGTCTGTTTCACGTATAATATCTTTGGATGGTGAAATACATGATATCGAAAGATTTAACGATCAGACAACTGATCACCCAATATCCGCAAACGTTGAGTTTGCTAATGCATTTTGAAATGGCTTGTTTCGGATGTCCTTCAGCACATGATGAAACACTGGAGGAAGCTTGTTATGTACACGGTTATGATGTAGATGAATTGATTGATCAATTGGAGGTTGTTGCTAATGGCTGAGAAGTTCGCAGAAATTCACGTGTGGATGTTCAATAAAATCAGACTTCAGAATCAGTTCAGTGATGAAGTTTTGAATAATATTGCAGACATTACTCAAAAATCTCAAATATATCAGAAGACTCAAGAACTTTTCCCGTTTCCGAAAGGGAATTTGGAAGAAATCATTGATCATGAAAATATTCATCAGTGGTTAGAAAAGCATTTGATATTAACCGATCGAAAAATGGCATGGTTGATTAACAAGGTAAAAGATGAAATTTATTCAATGAATCAGCTTGAGGATCAATTCTTTCATTTAGGTAAGAAGCATCGTGATTTGATATTGCCCGTGTGGTTAAAACCATCTTATGTTTACCGATCTATCACAGATGCTTTGACTGAAGGTATGCCATGCGATAAAGCTAATCAAGTCATCAGTCATGATGAAAATCATCTGATCTGGGAAGTGAGCCGATGCATGCACTCAAAGAACTGGATGACTGAAAACGCTGATGTACAAGATTTCTACACACTCAGAGATGCTTGGATACACGGCTTGCTTGATGGCAGTGAATTTGTTTACACGGCTTCTCATCCGAAATATAAAATTGAGCGTAACTGACGAAAAGATGGAGACATCTTTTTATTTGCTTAAGCACTAAAATCAATATATTATGTAAGTGGTGATAAAGTGAAAGAATTTATAGATAAAATCCAGCAAAGCCGACTTTTTTCCTCAATAAGTGAAACTCAATGTTATAAGTTTTTCGAGATATTTCCGCCCATGATACATCAGTATCAGAAAGATGAGATCATTATCCGAAGAAGTGAGCATTTTCATAAAATCGGCTTGATATTAAAAGGAAAAGTGGCTGTACACCAGGATACATCTTATGGTACATCCA
Source organism: Erysipelotrichaceae bacterium (assembly GCA_024709285.1). Lineage (GTDB taxonomy): Bacteria > Bacillota_I > Bacilli_A > Erysipelotrichales > Erysipelotrichaceae > UBA2227. The sequence continues at coordinate 1,714 of JANJWY010000074.1, read as the reverse complement.
ATGTAATAACGTGGCTAAATGAGCAAGATACGTTTGCTGAAGTTCTGATGTTTGTTCCAACAGAATCATACCCGACCTCGATAACAGCAACGACCCAAACACACGTTCTGTTTATCGAATCTGCACAAATAACACAAACAGTTGATTCAATCAAGGATGTGCAACATCAACTGCTTCTCAACATAACAAAACTTGTTGCACAAAAAGCCTTTGTTCTTCATAACAAAGTGGAAATTCTGACGATTAAGAGCATTAAAGCTAAAATATGCCATTATCTGTTGCATGAATCCGAAAGGCATGGTCAGTCTGTATTTGAAATAAACTTAAACAGGGATCAGATGGCATCTTATCTTCATGTGTCAAGACCTTCACTGTCAAGAGAATTAAAAGTTCTTCAAACAAAAAACATCATTAGGTTCCAAGGAAACAATTTTGAGATCATTGATCAAAAGCGCTGTGAACAAATAGCTTCAGAAGGATAGAAAGTTGAGAGAATATGAAAAAAATTAAGTTCAAGGACGTTCTGATTTACGTAGCCACAATTTTGATATCACTGTTAATAAGCTATCTGGGCACAACTTATTATGCTGCACAAATGCCAAAAATAGAAAATCCGCAATATGATTCATCTCAATTTCATAATGCCAAAATCACTTCAATTGTTTCTGATCAGCCATCCATTGATGAAAATGATTTCGGTGTCGTCAGAGAAGTAATATTTAAAGCAACGATTTCAAAAGGGGTATATCAACACCGTGAGATCATCGTTAATCAGCAATTTACATTACAAACACTGGAGGAATTGTATCCGGTCGAGGTAGGAGATTCTGTAATTTTATACCGGATAGAGTTTGACAATAATGTAGAATGGGCATTGGTAAGTTACCAACGCGAGAATTCTTTATGGTTGTTAGCCGGCTTGTTTACCGGTCTGATAATTCTTTTTGGAAGGATGAAAGGATTCAGCTCTATTGTATCCCTTGGATTTACGGTATATGCCATTTTCTTTATTTTGATACCTGCGATTTTATCCAATGCGAACATATATATACTAACATTAGCCATTGTGCTCTATGTTACGCTTTTGACATTTATCTTATTAACAGGTTTAAGCAAGAAGATGATTGCAGCAACGTTGGGTTGTTTTGGTGGTGTAGCGATGGCAGCGCTCATTGCTTTTATTTGGATGGAAATCATGAAAATGTCCGGGGTACTCTCGGATGAATACATACACTTGATTTTATTGAAGGATGAGATTCCGATTGATTTGCGTGGAATCATGTTTATCGCGGTCGTTATCGGTGCTTTAGGAGCAATCATGGATGTTTCGATGTCCATTGCTTCAGCTCTCGAGGAAGTCATTATCAATTCACCTCAAATTTCTCCGACAGAAGTTGTTAAATCCGGATTCAATATCGGTCGCGATGTTATGGGAACGATGTCCAACACGCTGATTTTGGCTTACATCGGCAGTGCTTTACCATTTATTTTGTTGTTGATCATTTATGCCAGACCGATGAATCTTTTGGCAAATTCAGAATACATTGCATCTGAAATCATGCAGGCGGTTGCCGGCAGTCTGGGGATTCTGTTTGCGATGCCGATTACGGCATTGTTAACGGCTGCACTGTACCGTATGACAACTCTGAAAAAAGGCAAATAGACTTGCACATGCCTTGATAATAGGTATATGATTGATGTGGAAAGATTTAAG
>JANJWY010000060.1 GCA_024709285.1 Erysipelotrichaceae bacterium | reverse complement strand
CGTTTGCTTTGGATAATGCGGTTTCCGTGTTGGCGGCCAAGCATAAGGGGATTACGACGCCCAATGCCGGGGTTGCGGATATTTTGTTGGTGCCTAACATCGAGGCGGGAAATATGTTATACAAGTCGGTCACGTTTTTTGCCAATGGTACGGCAGCCGGGATGATCGTGGGAGCAAAAGCACCGATCGTGCTGACCTCTCGGGCAGACAGTGATACCAATAAACTGGTTTCGATTGCGTTAAGTGTGGTCGTGGCGGGTTTTGGCGGATAACGTCAGAAGATTTTTGTCTGATTTTGTGATACAATCCTATGCGGTGATTGTATGAAAGAAATAGTTGAATGTTACAAAGTGGATACGATTAATTTACAGCGAAATGACGGTTTTTGGCTGAATGAAGGCCGTTTGATTTTGCGTTCGGTCAATGTGGGAGAGTTGGTTGAAGATCGTTATCAGAGTGCTTATGCTGAGGCGCGGTTTTCGTTGAATGAAGCAGATACGAAGAGTATGATGCTTTTGCTGGATGCGGATGGTGACAGTTTGGCCTATCGGCTGAAGCAGCATTTTGATGGAGCGGCTGTATTGGATCGTTTCAAACGGTTCTGCGATCAGAATCAGCTGAAATATGAATATGCGTTTATAACAGGGTAAAGTGAGTCAATCTCACTTTTTCTTTTGATTCATCTCGTAAAAACCGTAAAAAACCTGAAACTAATCTGATATAATGATAGTAACAAAATGAGGTGATGCTATGGCTTATTTTAGTTATCGGGGCATCGACTTTCACTACCAGGTTTTCGGTTTGGGGGAACCCATCATCTTCCTTCACGGGATCGGCAACGATTTGTATCAACCGAAAATCCACCTAATGCATCTGCCGGGGCATTTGATCCTGCCGGATGTCCGTGCTCATGGTCAGTCAGGTCATAATAATGACCCAATGAGTTATGGTCTTTTGGCTGAGGATTTGCGTTTGTTTGTCAGACATTTGGGATTAAAGGACTTTATTTTGGGTGGAATTGATATGGGGGCTGGCATCGCTTTGAATTTTACGCTCAAACATCCCGAAATGGTCAAAAAGCTTATATTGATTCGGCCATCCGCTTTGGATATGCCTTGTGATCCGTATGTCCGACAGATATATGAGCGTTTATCAATGTTTTTAAAGTTGCATCATGGCATCGAGCAGTTTAAACGTTCGGACGATTATAATGACCTCTTTGATATCAGTCCGTATGCCGCCTACCATTTGTTACGCCATTTCACCGATCCGGTCGCTCAGCATTTTCCGGATAAGTTTCAACAGATGATCGATGATGTACCTATCGGTTCGCTGGATGATTTGAATAAAATTCATTGTCCGGTGCTGACGGTGGTTACGGAGGATGACATGGTTCACCCGGTGCATTACGGTGATGAGCTGAATCAGCACATTCCTCATCATACGTTGGTTAAAATTACACCAAAACCTCAAAATGAGCGTTTGCATTTAAAAGAATTGGAAAATTCTATTCTTGATTTTTTGAATCCTTAGAAATGAATATGAATTAAATCGTCAGAAACAGCCAAGTGGCCTTGCTACTTGTTTTAAGGGAGGGAATCAGATGAAAATCACTTCACTGATTGATAATGAGTGTAGTGTTGAGGGGTTGAATAAGCAGCACGGACTGTCATTGTTCATTGAGACCAAAGGCAAGAAGATACTTTTTGATACCGGTGCGGACAGCAGTTTTATTCAGAATGCCAAAGCGCTGAATATTGATTTGTCTCAAGTCGATATTTGTGTGCTTTCGCATGGTCATTATGATCATGGTGGCGGTCTCAATGCTTTCTTTAAAATCAATGATTCAAGTCTGGCTTATATGTCTGCACTGGCAGGCAATGATCATGTAGCGTTGCGTACCAACGGTGAATATGAGAGCATAGGTATTCATGTTTCTCGCAATTTTTTGGATCGGCTGGTGTTTGTGGATAAAGAATTAAAAATCGATAGTTGTCTGATTTTCAGTGAAGTCTGGGGTTATTTTCCGTTACCTGCCGGAAATAAATCTTTGTTTAAAGAAAAAGGCGGGGCGTATGTATTGGATGATTTTGCTCATGAGCAACATCTCGTTATTGAAGAGGATGGTAAATACGTGCTGTTTGCCGGTTGTGCGCATCGCGGAATCCTTAATGTGCTGACTTATTTAAAAGATACTTATGGGATTTTGTGTGATGTGGTCGTGGGCGGATTTCATTTGCATAACAAAACGACCAATACTTATGAAAACCCCAATGTTCTGGATACTTTGGCGAAGGAACTGATGAACACGTTCAGTAAGTTCTACACGTGTCATTGTACAGGGTTGCCGGCGTATGCATATTTAAAAGTCATCATGAAAGATCAGATTGAGTATCTGAGTACCGGAGAAACGATCGAAGTATAGAAAACGCACCGTATGGTGCGTTTTGTTTATGCCTTTTCGATTTGGTCGGTAAGTTCGATGATCTGATCGATCATGTTTCCGATATGTTCGATGGTGTTGAGTAATGGCTGATCAGTGGTTATATCGACCTTCGCCATTTTGGCCAGTTCGACCGGAGATTTCGTTCCGCCGGCAAGCAGAACGTTCTTCCAGTCTTCAATCGCTGTGGGATCTTCAAGCAGGCGGCGGCTGACTTCCGTAGCGACGGTCAGTCCGGCACTGTAGGTATAGGGATATAACCCCATGTAGTAATGGGGTTGTCTCATCCAGGTCAGTTCAGCTCCATCGATGATATCCACGGTGTCTCCCCAGAACTTAGTGAGGACATCTTTTGTGATTTTGCTGAGGGTAGAAGCGACGACCGATCCGCCTTGATCAATGATCCGGTAGACTTCGCGTTGGTAAGCAGCTTCAAGTAAGTGAGTGACGAAGTTGTGATAGTAAGTACGGCTGATCATCGTTGAGAGCACCCAGCGTTTCATACGGGGGTCATCCGAGGTCTTCATCAGGTGGTTGGCCATCAGCATTTCATTCATGGTCGACGGAGCTTCGATGAAGTATAGTGAAGGACGGGTATTGAGGATGTTCTGCGCTTGTTGAGCCAAATAGAAATGTCCGGCATGGCCGAGTTCGTGAGCCAAAACGAAACATTCGCGCATCCGTTGGGTCCAGCTGATTAGAATAAACGGATGGATGCCATACGGGGATGAGCAGAAAGCACCCGTGGATTTACCGATGTTTTGAACAAAGTCGATCCAACGTTCATCGTAGGCGCGTTTGATCATATCGGTGTACTCTGTTCCAAGAACGGATAATCCCTTTAAGATATACTCTTTGGATTCTTCGATGGTGATTTCCGGTTCAAAATCGGGATCGACTGCCAGCTTCAAGTCAGCGAATGTCATTTTGTCGAGCTTATGGATGCGCTGAAGCAGTTTGGCATATTTGCGCATGTGCGGTGCCAGTTTTTCCATGATCACATCGATCTGGCGGTTGTATAAATCCTGGTCGACTTCTTGTTCAAACAGTAAGCTGTCAATGACAGATTCAAATCCGCGCAATGATGACAGGATTTTTTCTTTTTGAATCTGGGTCTGATAGGCAGCGCTTATGGTTTGTTGGTAGTCTTTGAGTTTTTTACTGAAAGCTTCAAATGCTGCCCGACGAGTCTCAGTGTCCGTTTCAAATTCCCATTCATTTTCAAACAATACGAAACTGAGCGGATGTTCTTTTCCTTGGGCTGTAAATGTACCAAAGTTCATATCGGCCAGTTTGGCGCGGTTATAGATTTGATAAGGTGCACCTAAGACCGGTTGAAGGGAAGACAGGATACTTTCAACTTCGGGGTGGAGCATATACGGTTTTTCGCGTAAGATATCCTCTAGGTAATGAGCGTTTTCAGTACTTTCCGCTTTTGCCTGCTTCAAAACCTCAGGATCCACTTGGGAGATTTGTGAGGAGATGAAACTAACCTTTGCGCCAAAAATGCTCATCGCCTGTCCGACTTTCATCTGTCGCTGTATGTTCGCACTGTTTGTCTGATCTTCACTGGCATACAGAGAAGCATAGGTTGCGACTCGGTAAGCTCTTTCCATCAGAACTTTAAACTGATCGAGGCAGGCATTGATGGTTGCGGCATTATCCAAACGATCTTTGTAGGTCGCTTCGATTTCAACTGCCAATTGGCTGACCTCGGTAAGGGCTACCTCAAATTCATCATCATTTTGAAACAGCGGTGTCAGATTCCATGTATCTGCCACATTGACTTCACTTCTTGTTAATAATTTCTTTGTCATAATTTCCTCCGATGGTTCTATTATACATCGGTTTTGACAAGATTCACTGTAATTAACATATTCACAATTTCAAGAAGTATTCGTAATAACAGAAGGAAAACGATGCATGATTATCTGATTAAAGTTCGAACAGTTCATTTGTCTGGAATGGCTGTCTGATAATAAACAATGCTTTGTACTCGTATCATATGAATTTAAAATGAAATATTATTCATGTTTCTAGCTTTTTTATGCATAAACTGATAAGTAAAAATTTTCACATAAAAAACCGGTAAAATTCAGAAATTTCTTTGATATACGAAGTGTTTAATACTTGATAAATCGTTTAACTCATGATAATATACAAATGTAGTTATCTTTCCCCCAAGGATGATTACAGTACCCAAAAAGTGACACCGCGAGGTGTCATTTTTTATTTATCTTGAATTTTTATTCAGAATGATTCTTGAAAAATGAATAAGTCTCTGCTATGATAATAGTGTGATTGCTCTATCCCCCCCACACACGCAATCATATAAGGACACTACGGTGTCCTTTTATTTTCGTTTGTCTTCGCGTATGAGTTTAAGGGCTTTGACAAAGGACATTTTATTTCCATAGTTCAGAGAACCCAAGCGGTAGATATCAATGGAAATTCGCGCAAACAGCCAGGCAGTGAAGGTCATCAGGGCCAATGAGATGGCCAGTTCAATCCAGCTGACCGAAGTTAAGAAATATCGCACAGGCATGGCCAGTATCGCTGTGAAGGGAACATAAGAACCGATTTTAACGATCATGATTTCCGGCATTTGCAATCCCAGGGTGGCGACGATGTACGATGCGATGAAGAGCAGGGTAATCGGTGCGACGGAGGATGAGACATCTTCCATTTTACTTACAAGCGATCCCAATGAGGCATAGATGAACAAGTACAGCAGATATCCGAAGAAGGTAAAGATCAGAAAGACCATCATGGAATCCCAGCGTAAACCGCCTAAGACCATGGAAAGGATTTCGGTAGGATAGTTGGCACGGTTGATCCAGATGCCCAACACGCCGACGATCGTAATGAATCCGAATTGCATCACACCGGCCAGACCATTGGCAAATACTTTACCGATGATCAAGGCGTCAGGTTTGGTTGAAGTGATGAGCAGTTCCATCGTGCGGTTGTCCTTTTCACGGGCAACGGATGTGGATACCATCGCGCCGTACATGATGACGAGCATATATACCGCAAACATAAGCACGTAGGCAATCAGAAAGCTGTCACTTGCATCTTTGCCGATGACTTCTTCGCTAAGGGTGATATTGACATTATAGGCCTGGCTCACTTTGATCGGATCCAGTTCGAGTTCGATCAGATTGCGTTGGATTTGCAGTTGGGTCAAAGCGTTTTGAAGCGGGTAGGATGCATTGGAGTAAAGCTCGCGATTGATAACGATGGTGGTCAGTGATGTCGGCGAATTGATGATGAATGCCTGACTGATTTTTTCGTTGTTGAGCGCTTTGCGCACATCGCTTTCAGAATCAAAAATTTCCACATCAACGAAGAACAGATCAAGTTCTTCGGCAGTGACGGCATCATTCAGAATGACGATGCCCGAACCCATCAATGAAATTTTATCTGTGGGGATTGGGACATTTTCGCCATCGTCAAACAGGCTGATGATGGTGGGAATCGTGGTTACGATGATCAGAATCACGCTTATGACGGCGGTGGTGATGATCATGCTTTTCTTTGATAAAATGCTTTTAAGTTCAAACATGAATACTTTTGAAATATTATGCATGTTCAGCACCTACTTTCTGAATGAAAATGTCGGTTAAAGATGGCTGATAGGGAGAAATCATTTCAATCTCTATGCCACTCTTTAAACACTGATTGAGGAAATTGCTCAGATTGTTATTTTCGGGAAGACGGATGATCAGGCTTTTCTTGTCTTCACTGATATCCAGGGATTCACTGATACTTTTAAGCTTTTCTTTGAGTTCGCCATTGAGAAAGTTGGCGGATTTTAATCTTATTTTTGATTTACCCATGTCGTTTTTGATTTCATCCAGATTTCCGGATAATATGATCCGGCCTTGTTCGATCAGGGTGATTTCATCGCAGAACTCTTCGACGTAGGTCATTTGGTGGGAAGAGAAGATGACCAGCTTTCCGGCTTCGATTTTTTCACGGATGACATCTTTGAGTACTTGTGAGTTGACAGGGTCAAGTCCGCTGAACGGTTCATCGAAAATCAGAATGTCAGGATCGCCGATGAGAGACTGGGCGATTTGAACTTTCTGCTGATTGCCTTTGGACAGGGTTTCGAGTTTGTGGTTTTTGGCATAGTCCAGTTCAAAGCGTTTGAGCCAGTGCTCGGCCGATGCTTTGGCTTGGGCCTTTTTTATGCCGCGCAACTCCGCAAAGTAGACGAGTTGGTTCAGAATTTTTTCCTTGGCGTACATGCCGCGCTCTTCGGGCAAGTATCCGATGTTGTATTTGCGGGGGTCGAAGGGTTTTCCGTCGATCAGAAAGTGTCCTTCGTCGGCTTTGAATACGTCCATCAATGCACGGATGGTCGTGGTTTTTCCTGCTCCGTTGCGGCCGAGAAAGCCCATGGCTTTACCGGTGGTAACAGTGAAGCTGACATCATGCAAGATTTTCTTGCCTGAGAAGCTTTTATGAATGTTTTTGATTTCGAGTTTCATAGATCCTCCGTTTCGTACCCAGATATCATAGGACATGTTCCTTAAGATTGTAGGGGATGTTTTCTTAAATATTTCATGAATCCGTTTGAATGGGACAGTTTGAAATATGGACAGTCAACCTCTTTTACTTTAGCCCTTGACCTTCAATTTGTCAATAATTGCACAAAAGAAAACTGCCTTGCATCGGCAGTTATTTGTTGAGCGCTTGAATTCGCTGGCTGATGGGCGGATGGGAGTAAGTCATTTTGACCATCAACGGATGCGGGGTCAGATTGGCGAAGTTCTCTTGAGCCAAACGTTTCAGGGCGGTGATCATGGCCTCTTTATAGCCGTTCTCTTTCGCATATCCATCCGCCCGATACTCTGCCCATCGGGAGATGGCGGAGAGGGGCACATCCAGTAAAATGTCGATGGGAGATAAGAACACGGAAAACAAAATCAATCCGAAGCCGATGTTTACGGTTTCAAATCCAAAGGATATGGAAAGAGCTTCCCAGGATAGAAACAGTTGCAGGAAGTAGAGCATGATTCCCATTTGAATCAATGCCATCAGCAGGTTTCGCAAGGTATCCATGTGCTTGCCATGACCGATCTCATGAGCCAAAACGGCGACGATCTCATCACTGCTCATTTTTTCGATCAGATTGTCATAAAGGACGATGGACTTGAACTTGCCGAAACCGGAGAAGAAGGCGTTGAGTTTTTTCGTTCTGCGTGAAGCATCCATTACGGAGATGCTTTTGATGGATGTGCCGGTTTTTTGGGCGAATTCCATGATTTTGTCTTTAAGTTCGCCATCGGGAAGCGGGGTAAGTTTGTTGAAAATCTTGATGAAAACTTTGGTGTAAAGAATATTGATGAGTATCATGATCGTGACTAAGAAGAGCCATGTATATAGGATGAAGTTTTCGCTGTTGAGATATAGGGAAAGCAGGACATACAGTACTGAGCCGCCCAACACGATCATCATGATCAGTGACTTAAGTAAGTCGAGAACAAAGGTTTTCTTCGTGGTTTTATTGAATCCGTATTTCTCCTCGATTTTGAAGTTTTTGATATAGGAAAAGGGAATGTCGATCAGGGAATTGAGGATCATGTATATGCCCACAAATATCAGCGTTCTGATTATCGGATCGGCGGATATCGTTAATGAAAACCGGTGTAGGACAGGGAAGAAGCCGAATGTCAATAGAGCAACGATAATGATCGTGGACAGTACTTTGGCAATCATGCCCAAGCGAAAGTTCTCCATCGTATAGTTGAGCCAGCGGGAATAGCTTTCGGTATCGTAGATGTCTTTGACATTGTCCGGAATCGGCTGTGTGCGGTGATTATAGTTAAGTATGGACAGCCACATGTCGAAAGCGAACGTGGCGAGGATAATAGCGATTGTGAGAATGTTGATCATAAGGACCTCCAAGGATTCTTTGAATATCCTTATTGTAACGAATTGTCACGGTTTTGTCATTGACAATGGTTGAAAATGCCTTGTATATTTTTTAACAAAGTGTAAGATATAAGTATAAACAGCGCTAAAATAATCAATCACAAATGCATCTTCGGGTGCTATTTTGTATTGGCGCATGAAAGGAACCCAATGAAACGCGTAGTCAACATCGCAGTGTTAGTTTTATGTATGGTGGTGATGTTAACTGGGTGTAATGGAACGACCGAAGTCAAGGATGCTAAGCTGGGAAATACTTCCGGAAATATTTCTGCCGGGGGTACAGTGGTAGAGGATAACGGTTGGATTTATTTCGATAATCCGCGAGATTTCAATAAGTTGTATAAGATGAAAGCGGATCAATCTGAAGTAACGAAACTGTCCGATATCAGAGGTGCATTTTTGAATGTTTGGGGTGAATATATCATTTATGTAGATGTAAGTAATGATACTGTTTATAGAATCAAGAAAGATGGAACGCAGGAAGAACCTCTCTTTTCAGAGAAGATTCGATCGTTTGGCGTTGGTATGGTGGTGGCAGATGATTTTCTGTATTACTCGCCAAAGTCCGATGAAAAACTATATCGAATGTCTTTGAACGACCTAAGCAAAGAGATGATAAATGAGGATAAAGTAACTCTTCTCAATGCAAATGAGCAAGGTTTGATGTATCTGGTTGAAAAAAATGATGCCGAGTTTCAATTGGTATCGGTCACTTTTGAGGGTTTAAAGCGCAATGAGATAGCACCTGCAGCGGTTGTTTATCCCGTTGCCAACAAGGAGTGGATTTATTTTGCGCAAGGAGAAAATGCAGAACTGTATCGGGTCAAATTGTTAGGCAATGTGAATGATCAACAAAAATCATTGGAAAAAGTCGGTAGTATTCGAGCTGTGGGGATTCATATTCACGATGAGAATGTGTACTACCTGAACCTGGCAGATTACTATCATGTGTATAAAGCTGATTTGACAGGTTCAAATCAACAGAAAATTTCAAATGGCCCTTTTTTCTTCTCCATAGTCAATAATCAATTGTTTTGTTTGGAGCCGCTGATGGGTGGATCACCTTTTACACTCTCATTAAATGGAGAGCAGCGAAAGGTGTTTTTACCTTGGCCTTTGGTCGATGAAGTCAGTTCGCAATCCGATCAGCCAACACTTCTAGGAAATCTTCAGATGAATCAAAGTCAGGGTATAATGGTTGCGGATGATACGTACATTTATTCTTCATTTGCAAAAAATGGTTGGAAGCTGGTAAAGTCACTTCCGGACGGTTCGGATGCGAAGGTTTTGGTTGAGGCGGATGTGCGTTGGTTAAACCAGTGGGAAGACTGGATTTATTACATCAATACCGAAGCATTCTATGCCATAGAACGGGTAAATAAGGATGGTTCTATCCGACAATCCGTCGCTGAGGTCAACGGTATGAAAATAAAAATCGTTGGTAATTGGATTTATTACATTAAAACAGATGACTTTAAGTTATATAAGATTCGCGTGGATGGCCGTGAGGATGCTTTGGTCTACGATCTGCCAATATCGGACTTTCAAATTTGGATTATTAATGATGAAGTGCGCTTGGCCATTGTTGATCGTGAGTTGGGGCACTTGATTCATCTCAGTGAAACAGGTGAAAAACTGGGGACCATTACACAGCGAAAAGTTGAGTTCTTCACGATGGATCAGGATTGGGTCTTTTATAAATCCGATGATGATTTGGGTAACTGGGAGTTTAGAAAAGTGAAGACGGATGGTACCGATGATCAATTGTTCAATGAAGATTTGGTCAGTGAAGTTGGTGTATATCAGGGCAATCTCTACTATTTCAATGGTGCTGAAGAGGAAGGAATCATTAGACTTTCAGTAAACAATAAGAACCGCTTACGACTTGTACAGACGGGTAATTACGGGAATTTTGCGATTGCCTTTGGCTATTTCTACTTTATGGACAATTATTCTGAAAATTATGACATGTATCGGGTGAAGCTCGATGGTACGGATTTAATGAAGTTGAATTAAAGCTTAAGCAGAAAAACGAACATTCGGTGCGCCATATAATCAATTACATTCACATCGAAAAGATGCTGTTTGCGTCGGCGCAGAAAGGGAGCGTATGAAGCGCATTTTATCCATCGCTTTAAAACTGATTTGTGGAGTTGTGATGTTGTCTGGGTGTAGTTTGTTAACAGGTGATGATGAAGTAAAACTAGGGAATACTTCAAGCAATATTGCAGCATTTGGTAAAATGGCTGAAGACAGCGAGTGGATTTATTTCTCCAATCCAAGGGATGAAGACAGACTGTATCGGATGAGAAAGGATCATTCGCAATTATCAAAACTTTCTGATAAAGGGTCCATTTTTATCAATCTGTGGGAGGATTACATCATCTTTATTGATTCTAAGAGTGGTGAAATTATAAGAATCCATCAAGATGGTACTAAGGAGGAAGTCATACTCTCTGAAGAAGCATTTTTGTATGGTGGTATGGTCGTTGCCAATGATGATCTATATTATTCATTACTATCTGATAGAAAACTTTATCGAATGTCTTTGAAAAATGGAAGTACGGATTTAATCAGTGATCATACAATAGCATACCTAAATGCCAATGAGACCGGTCTAGTATATTTGGATCAAGTGAACCAGTTTTCCTTCGATTTGGTTTCTATGACGTTTGAAAGTCTAAAACCAGATGTGATTGGATCGACCGAATTGACGTATCCAATAATTGAAAAAGATTGGATTTATTTCTCAAGAGGACAAGATTGGGATTTGTATCGGATTAAATTCCAAGAGAAGTCTGAGGAGAAAACAAAATCGCTTGAAAAAGTAGGGGACCTTCGGGCAATCAAATTGAGTTTCTATAAAGAACACGCATATTATCTTAATCTTTCAGATTCTAAAGTGTATAAAGCGGATTTGGATTTTTCTGATTCTGTGATGATATCTGAGGATATTTTTGAATTTTTAATTGCCAATGACAAGATATATTCATTCAGGAATTCTCCCTGGGAATTGCCTTTTTCAATGTCATTGGATGGTCAGAACAAGGAATTATTTCTGACGTATCCTTTAATTGAAGAAATCAGCTCACAAGCAAATGATCCTCTACGTTTTGGAAATACTCCGCTAAATCAAAGGAAGGGAATATTAGTTGCGGATGATACATATATTTATACAGCATTTGCTAAAAGCGCTAATCAGTTGGTTCGAATGTTGCCGGATGGATCACAATCGAAAGTAATGGTGGATTCCAGTGTTTTTGGTCTCAATTTGTGGGGAGACTGGATATATTATGTCAATCAATCGAATTTCTTAGCGATTGAACGAGTTAATTTAAATGATTCTAGGAGGGAAGTAGTTGCTGATGTCGGTGCGGAAAAGATGGCAATCGTGGGTAATTGGATTTATTACATGAAAGCAAATGACTCTAAACTGCATAGAATTCGCGTTGATGGCCGAGAGGAATCTTTGATCAGTGACATTCAAATATCAGATTTTCAAATTTGGATCGTGGATGATGTCGTACAGTTGGCAGTCACTTCATTAGATACTGGCTATCTTTTATATATGGATGAAAATGGATTGAATCAGAAAACACTGATTAAAGAAAGGGTCCACACATTTACTTACAATCAAGGATGGGTATTCTATATTATATACCCAGAAGCTGCAGATCCGGAGTTAAGAAAATTTTCCATCAAACAGACTGAGGATCAGTTGATTAAAAATGTTCTTGTGGAGGATATCGGAGTATATGAAGGAGATCTTTATTATTCAATTAACGGAGAGATTATAAAAAAATCAATAAAATATGATCTTGACTGGCGATTGACACCAAGAGGATTTTATGGTAATTTTTCAATCGCTTTCGGTTATCTGTATTTCCAAAATTTTCAAGCAGAGGATTCAGGTATGTTTCGGGTTAAACTTAACGGATCAGAACTGGCAAAACTCAAAGATGATTAAGGCGTATTATCCATAGGTTCTGTTTCGGGATCTTCAAACCGATTGTTGATGTATTTTTCGTGTAGTTAGTCGTTTCTTTGGATACTTTTCCACATCCGCATTTTGCTTTGATCGCGGAGGATAACATCGCTAAACAGGTCGTAATGCAGTTGTTTTCAATGTTTTATGATGCTGTGAGCAGGCTTCGATTTTTTCGCGGTTCAAGTAAAGAAGAAGGCCAAGGCAATGCTTTCAATCAGATAATCATAAGTGATGTGATGGCCTTGGTGTAATTTCGTACATGACATGATTTCGGTTTAATAAAAATCTCATGATTCGACTATTTATGAGAGAGATTTGATTGTTTTAATAATAAATGAGAAAGTTTGTAGCGAAAATTATCTGGAAAAACAGGATTCAAATCCGGTGACCAGAAGGAGGCGTTATGAAAAAATTAGTCACTTACATCGTAATCATCTTCACTATCTGCTCTTTGTCTGCTTGTATGCCTTCATCGCAATCAGCGACAAAGATGGGAAATAGTAATGCCAATATAGTTAACGGAGGAATGTCCATCATTGATGGAGACTGGATATATTTTGCCAATATTGCCGATCAAAATCAGCTTTATCGGATCAAAACGGATGGTACACAGGAATCAAAAGTCAGTGAGGATATAGCTTTTAATTTGAATCTTCACGATGGCTGGTTCTATTATGTAAATGGAAGTGACAGTAATAGAGTTTACAAAATGAAGTCCGATGGTTCTGGTCGTCAATTACTGAATGAAGCCGGTGCACGGAATTTGATTGCTTATGATGATTGGTTGTATTTCATTGATGTTACAGATCCCAGTGATAAAGTGAATTATATGCGAATCTTTAAGATCATGATTGATGGCAGTGAAAAAACCATGATCAACTCAATACCTGTGCAGTATTTCAATCTGGATGAATCTTGGATTTTCTTTATGACACAAGATGAAGGACATCTTTATAAAGTTCGATCTAATGGTTCAGGCGAAAAGCAAGTCAGCACTGTCGCTATGGATCTTTTTCAAATTTCTGGAAATTCGATCTACTATGTTGATAGAGAAAATCGAAATCTATGGAAGATGAGTCAGGATGGTAAAAATGCCATTCAACTGTCAGATAAAAGAGTTGTGTCTTTTAATGCGGGTGCAGAATGGATCTATTACTCATATTCTCTAAACGAGTCTGTAAATGAGTTTGGAAAGATGAAAAATGATGGCAGTGAGCCAGTTAAAATCAATGATGATTCGCCTTTGGGTATTAGCGTTGTTGAAGATTGGCTTTTTTACTTGAATATGGAAACCGAGAATTTTACATTTACGGAAGTGCTAATGAAAACGGATGGTTCAAACAGGAAAGAATTCAAACCTGTTAACGAACTGCCTGTCATTGATCGTTATCAGGTAGAGGACGAAGTTGAAGTGGATGGGTTATCCGTGAAAGTGCTAAATGCTTATGCGACCAATTTGCTTGAAAATAAGGAGTTGGGTTTGGATACTCAGCTGTATGACAGTGTCGAAACAACTTGTTGTGTTTTCGTTCGATTCATTGCAACGAATAAAAGCGATATTTCAATTAACTTACAAAAAAGATTGGGGTTGTATAAAGTCGAAGAAGATGGTACACAGTATAGTTTTTGGGCGGGGTATGCAGATGTCGAAAACATTGAGGGTAAAGATGTACTTGATTTTTATCTTAACAAGGAGGATTATAACGAATCATTTATTTTAGCTGCAGGTCAAAAAAAGGAAATTCAGCTAATCTTTTGGACATTGGATAAAGGCAAAATAATTAACTTTGGAATTCATCTGCCAGATCAGACACCTCCTATGGCCATCATAGAAGTCAGTCCGATGCAAAAATTTGTTTGCACTTATGAGGAAGCTCGTCAAAAAATTATTGATAAGTTTGGTTCTGGTATAAGAGAGTTCAGTGGAATTGTATACAAGTTTCCGGGGGAGAAGAAGGAAATGTTATACTACACATTTGCGACAGGTACAGCAGGTTCGTCTGATGAAAAGTTTTATCTTGTGAAAATGGAGACCGGTATAATCTATAGCGGTAAATACAGTGACAAATACTCGGATTACATAGCCATTCCAGTTGAACCCGTGGATTGATGATCATTCTGGATGGGTTATATTGAAATCAGCACAAATGATCTGGGAGAAAATGAGGATTAACATCCGATTCCCAGAAGGAGGGCATATGAAAAAATACATCACTTTCATCACTATCTTATTCGTTGTCTTTTCTATTTCTGCGTGTACGCCAAAAACTGTAAAAGATCGTTACCAGGTAGAGGAAGAAGTTGAAGCGGATGGGTTGGTCGTTAAAGTAATTAACGCCTATTCTACTAACATACTCGAAAATAAAGAGTTAGGTTCGGACAC
>JANJWY010000024.1 GCA_024709285.1 Erysipelotrichaceae bacterium | reverse complement strand
TTTACAAATGGTTAAAGAAGGTACGATAACTGTTGAAGATGGTATCAAATTATTAGAAGCGTTGGGTGCGCAAAGTGCTCAAACCCAGTCGGTTCAGCCGGTCATAAATGTCAATCCGGCGGGTGGCAGGAAAATGTTGCGAGTAACGGTGGACAGTGCCAAAGGTGATGTCGTTCGTATCAATGTTCCGACATCTTTGGTCAAGGCCGGACTCAATTTGTCCAATCAGTTGAAAATCGATGGTAATCCGGTCGATATGAAGGGTGTCGATGTTGATATTATCATGGCAGCGATCGAGGAAGGCGCAACCGGTGAAATCGTCAATGTAGAATCTGCAGAAGGCGATATCGTTAAAATATTCATAGACTAAAAAAGAAGGCAATCTCATTCGCCTTCTTTTTCTTCGCAGTTTTCTTCTGGGGTTTCCATATCAATAAAGTCATACAACAAGTTGTATAAATGTCCGAGTTTGTCTTTGGGCAATGTCAGACATACACCGATCTGAGCCGGTACACCTTTGGTCTTCTCTTCCAAATCTCTACCCTTATCCGTAAGTGAAATCATAACATTGCGCTCATCGCTCTGACTGCGTTTGCGCTCAATCAACCCGGCTACTTGCAGCTTCTTCAGAAGCGGGGTTAGTGTTCCGGAATCTAAGATGAGTTTTTCACCGATGTCATTGACATATTGTTCATCTTTCTCCCAAAGAACCAATAATACAAGATATTGGGTATAGGTGATGCCTAGGGGGTCGAGCAATGGTTTGTACAAGCGTATGATCTTACGAGAAGCTGCATACAGAGGGAAACAAAGCTGACTCTTAAGTTTTAGTTGTTCATAGGACATATCATAATATCCTTTCTATGGCCGAGGCCAATTCTTCTGGTTTGATGGTAGGCGCGAAACGCTCTACGACATTGCCGTTGCGGTCAATCAGAAATTTTGTAAAATTCCATTTGATTTCACCGGTGTTTCCTGATTTGGTAAAGTTGAGTAACTTACCGAAAAATCCTTTTTCTTTCGATTCAACATCCTCACCGCTTTTAGCCGATTTAAGATATTTGTACAGTGGGTGAGCGGTTTCACCGTTAATATCAATTTTTGCGAAGGTCTTAAAGGTCGTTCCATAATTCAACTGACAGAAACTTGAGAGTTCTTCATCACTTCCAGGGGCCTGATTCATAAATTGATTGCAAGGAAAGTCGAGAATCTCAAATCCTTCTTTGCTGTAGTTTTCATACAGCTTCTCCAATCCGGCATACTGAGGAGTCAGTCCGCACTTGGTAGCGGTATTGACGATCAGCAAAACATTTCCTTTATAATCACTTAGAGAAACATCCTTTTGGTAAGCATCTTTTACTGAAAACTGATAAACACTCATAATTTGACCTTCTTTCGCAATTAAATTGCATAAAATATATTAATATTCTATATCGATTGCATAGCAATGTCAATCATAAAACATTAATTTGTGATATATTGTTCGTTAATACTGAATATGAAAATATATTTGTGGCAATTCCTCATTGAACAAACGATATGTGGAGTGTATACTTTAAAAGGCATATATAAAACTACTTTATAATACAGGAGGACACTGTGACTCTATCGCTCTTTCAGAACTTCAGCATCCTAGTTGCGGTCATCAGCATCACCTTAGAATTCGTTCGTTCAAGCAAGATTCAGTATCAATCTCCTGTTATCCGTCGGTTTGTTTTAGGAACCGTAGGAGGACTGATTGGCATATTGCTTTTAATGTCGACCGTCCCGATGAATGCTGAAAGAACCATAATTTTTGACTTTCGCTTTGTGGTCATGTATTTGTCCGCCATGTATGGCGGGTTTATTTCATCCATCATAACTTCCGTAATTATCGCTTTTTATCGCATCGTCGTAACAGGTGCGAATTTCAATGCCATCGTAGTGAGCACTTCGATCTTAATCTGTGGGGTACTGTTAGGAGCACTGTCTCATCTTAAGGCAAGCCGTGGTCAGAAATTTATAATCATGAACATCGTCGTTTCCGCATCCATCATCATCGCATCATACATCATTTTCGATGATTTCAATCTTTTTTTAATCAATTCGTTCATTTTTACAAGTACAACAATTATCACTTCATATTTCATATGCAGATACATCAATTTCTCAATCACCAATATCCGGAATTATTGGCAGTTAAAAATCGATGCCACCACCGATCACTTAACAGAACTTGCGAATTTACGGGAGTTTGAAAATCGTTTTGAACAGCTGTTTGAGGAGTGTCAGAGTAACAAAATGCCAATATCGTTCTTAATGTTGGATTTGGATCATTTTAAAATGATCAATGATACTTATGGCCATTTAAGAGGAGATGAAGTTTTGAGTGAACTTGCTCAGATTTTAGTCAAGTCTTGTCGAAGTCATGATTTGGTTGCGCGAATTGGCGGAGAAGAGTTTGCTATTGTGCTGCCTCGCTGTCCTAAGGAAACGGCACTGAACATCGGTCGCCGTATCCGCCAACAGATTGAAGATTATACTTTTTGTAAAGATTCTCACGAAATCCGGATGACAGTTTCGATTGGGGTTTCATCATCTCCCAACGATACCGATGACTCAGAGAAACTCATGACATTGGCAGATGCAGCGCTTTACAAAGCAAAGGCTGCCGGCAGAAATGCGGTCATATTTGCTCAGTAAAAAATCAGCCTCGGCTGATTTTATTTTTGCATCGATTAACAAAATATTCAAATATCGTCATCTGAACCATCCGCTCCGGATGCCATTGCACAGCCATAAGATTCTTTCCGGCAATAGCTTCGATGATTCCATCCGGCGAACTTGCACAAACAGTCAGTCCATCAGCTAATCGGTCAATGGCCTGATGGTGATAGGTATTAACCTCAATTCTTTCATCAAATAAATCAGACAGAAAGCTTCCTCTGTGAATATCTACGGCGTGCCCGCT